>PUKG01000142.1 GCA_003550445.1 Halobacteroidaceae bacterium | reverse complement strand
CTTTTATTTTCCTTGGCAATCCACACGTTTCTTATTCTGATTTAAGTATGATAGGGTTCTGGGAGAGGGCTCTGGTTATTGCAGGAGGAGCCTTGCTTCCAATCATAGTTGGGATCCTGGGGACTTTTTTAATTCCCTTCAGCAGGTTAAGCCCTGCGGTTGCTTTTTCCTTTGCAGCAGCAATTTTTTCTTTTCTCTGTCAGGCCCTTACCTGGATTTTTCTCCCGGTTATTTACTTAATTCGTGGTGGTTTTCAGGGGGACGATGTAATTACTTTCATTGAACACACAGAGGCTCACCCCCTTCTGGTTAGTATGTCTGCCCTTTTCATTTTCCTTTTTGGTGCCTGGATTTTTTTCCGGAAAACAGGATTTTTTAACCTGTCTAGAGCATTGCATGGGAAAGAAACCTCCAACCCAAAAAATTATAGAAGAAAAATTCGAGATAACCTGTCTCTTGGAGCCTGGGTTTTTCTCATTATTGCCCTTTCAGGTTTTTCTGTAGCCCATATGGCTCCATTTGATGAAGCAGGTATTGACATTAGTTTTTCCGCCCAAACTTTGGACGCCCTGGTTATTTTAGAAAGTTTTGTCCTCGAGGAAGGGGAAGAAAAAACCCTTGTCTTTAGTTATTTTTTCCAGGTTGACCGGGGGAATTTTATCCTGGCAGTTATTGATCCCGGTGGAGAGGTAATAAAAGGGGAGAGTTATACCGGATACAACATGAGGATCAGGAGTGACCCGGTAGAAGTAAAACTTTATGGGCCAGGGGAGTATAAAATTGAGTTCAGGGGAACTGCAGAAGGAATTAACTTCGAGTTAACTTACCAGATCAAGGAAGAAAGCCCCTGATACCTTAGGGAAAAGTATCCTCAGATTTTCTATAGGTCCGGGTTTTACTTGACAATAAAACCAAATTAAGATATAAATTATATGTATGGGATTAAATAGACATAATTGTCTGGAGGGAAAGTAGATGCCAACATACGAGTACCGTTGCACAAAATGCGGGGACTTTGAAATGATCCAATCAATGGCGGAAGATGCCCTTACCGAATGTCCCGAATGTGGAAATCCGGTAAAAAGGTTAATTAGTAAACCCGCCGTGATTTTTAATGGTTCTGGATTTTATTCAACCGACTACTCTGGAAATAATAATGGAGAAAAAAAAAGTAAAGCTAATAATAAATCAGCTTAGTTCCTGCCCTGCAGGGACTATTTTTTTTAACGAGGGGGCTTTGAAGTGGATAATCCGCTTTGGAGAAATTTCGAAATAAAAAAATACAAAAAAGAAGAATTTGGGACAATGGAAGATAGTGTGGTGATTGAAAATCCGCTGACAATTATGCTTAATGGATTTGAAATCCTTACCATGCAGGTTACCCCACAATACCAGGAGGAACTGGCCACAGGTTTCCTTTATGGAGAGGGCTTTTTAGAATCTGCAGGTGATATTAAGCATTTTAAACTCAATTCTGACCGGACGGTAATTGATGTTGTAACAACTGATGAAAAAAAACCGGACCTTTCTCGCCTTGGGAAAAGGGTTTTATCCAGTGGATGCGGACGGGGTTTTTCTTTTAGCAGCAGAAAGCAGAGGGAAAAAATAACCCCCTTATCCGGGGGCCCAAATTTTTCTCCAGAAGTTTTTCTCAGGCAAATTGGAGCCATGGAAAAGCAGGGAGAAATATTTGCCCGGACAGGGGGAACTCATTCGGCAGCAATTGGGAACAGTGCTGGAGATGTCCTTTTTAGTTGTGAAGATATTGGCCGGCATAATGCAGTGGATAAGGTTTTTGGTTGGGCTTTAAGAAATAGAGTAAAACTGGAGGATAAAATTCTTCTTTGCAGCGGGAGGATATCCTCGGAAATGGTTACAAAAGCCATTGTTAGCAGGGTTCCCGTTGTGGTTTCCAGGTCTGCTCCGACAAGTCAGGGGGTAGAAACTGCCCGGGAATTTAACCTAACCCTGGTTGGTTTTTGCCGGGGCCCTCGCTTTAACCTTTATTCAGGAGAGGAAAGGGTTAAACTTTAACCCGTAATGTCCGCAACCTGTTTAGAGCTGCAGCAATTTCCAGGGCCCTGGGCCGGGCATAATTACCCTGGGGTTGGTTAGAAAAGGGGGAGGCAATTTCTAATCCTTTTTCCTCCAATTCCTTTTCTATTATTTCCAGGATTTCTTTTAAAGGTTTTTTCCCGTCGATTATTTTTTCCCGCAGTGCGTAAAAAATAAGGTCTCCAATGGCCCTGGTCTGGCTGGGGTGAACAATTTGTTCAACATTATGAAGGTTAATGTTTTCCGTGCCGAATTGGATTGCTTCATCGGCACGGGATTTTATTTTCACCTTTTTTCCCTTGCGGGGGTTTAAACTCTGAGGTTGGGGTTTTCTTTGGAGAACCCGGCCAAAATTTTCCCCACCTTCTTTTAGCCGGTGGGTTTTATATTCACCTGCTATTAATTGGGCCTCTTTTGAAACCTCCCGGGCTTTATATTCATCCATCATTATAACCGTGTCTGCAATGTCGAAATAATCTCCGGACCCCCCGATAACAAGGATTGTGGAAACCCCAAGATCGTTATAAAGCTGACGGACTTTATCAATAAAAGGGGTAATGGGTTCTTTATCTTTTGCAACAAGTTTTTGCATTCGCATATCCCGGATCATGAAATTAGTAGCAGAGGTATCTTCGTCCATTAGCAGAACCCTTGCCCCTGCTTCAAGTCCTTCCAAAATATTAGCCGCCTGAGATGTACTACCACTGGCTTCTTCCGAGCAAAAAGAACTGGTATCCTGTCCATAGGGAAGGTTATTAATAAAGGGTTTAATATTTACCTTTTCCACCCGGCGACCATCTTCAGCCCTTATTTTCAAAGCTTCGGGATTTGTAACAACCTTATCCCGGCCATCTCCCGGAATGTGGTTATAAACACTTCGCTCTAAGGCCCTGAGGAGAGTGGATTTTCCGTGGTAACCTCCACCCACAATAAGGGTTATTCCCCTGGGAATTCCCATTCCTTTTACCTTGCCCGAATGAGGGCTATCTAACTCAACTTCCAGGGAAGGGGGAGACTGAAAGACCACGGCATCTTTTTTTTCAAGGGGTCTCTGGTCAATGCCGCTGCGGCGGGGGAGGATTGCTCCATTGGCAATAAAGGCGATCAGGCCTTTTTCTTCAAGGCTTTTGCGCATGAAATCCTGATCTTCAGCTGCCTGGATGTGGTTTACCAGGGGAGTTCTATCCAGGGACTTAAACAATAGGGATTTTTGTACAAGCTTTGGGATTTCTTCTAAAAGCATTTCTTCTGCCTGCATCCCCAGGACCCGGCGGCCTCGAGCAGGGAGGCCGATGAATAATCTTGCTTCAACGGTATCAGGGGAAACCCTGACACTGCTTCTTTCCAGGATTTCCTGCCCTGGATTATCAACTGCAACCATTCCACTTTTTCCCGTTCCCCTTCTTCCCTTACAAAGCCCAGGTATTTCTTTGTGTAAAACCCTTGTTAGATAATCATTCAGGGCAATATTTCGAATTCGGGGCTTGTTGGTTGCTTCAGGGAACCTGGCCCTTTTTTGTTCTATCTTCACTGCAACCTGAGAGGGTCCGGCAAAAGGGTCCCCCTGGACATAATAAAAATCGAGTTCAAAATCAGGAAATTGGAAAGTCTTCCCCTGCAGATCCTTGTATGCTTTATAACCCTTCCCATCAATTCTGGTAAGGATCTTTTTTAGGTTTTCCATTGTCTTTACGCTCCTTTCCCCTTAATACTACTTAAAAATATAACATAAGGGATTGGATAATTGCAAAGTATATAAAAGGATTTCCCTGGGCCCCGGCGAAATAGAATTTACTGTCCCGTTGGAAGGAGGGTCATAATTGGAAATAAGAAGGTACAAAATAGAGGATGCCCAAAAAATGGCTGAACATATTAATGGGAGCGACCTGGCCTGGCCGGGAAGCGGTTTTACCCATGGTGTTCCTTTTACCAGAGCCCTGGTAGAAGATTGGATGGAGGAGGAAGACTGGGAGGTTTATCTGGCCTGGGAAAAAGAAGAAATTGCTGGGTTTTCTTCCCTTACCTGTATTGATGCAAAAAAGAAAACAGCGTACATTCCGCTTTTAAATGTCCACCCGGATTTTCACGGAGGGGGAATTGGGCGGAAATTACTGTTCAAATGCGTTCAAAGGGCTATTGAAGATAAATACCATCGCCTTGATTTACATACCTGGCCATCAAACAGGAAGGCAATTCCCCTATACAAAAAAATAGGTTTTTTCTGGAACCCTGAAACTTCTGTTCATATGGTTAATTACCTTCCCATGGTTTTGCAAAACCCCCTGGTAAGAGAATTTATTAATTCCCGGGAATGGTACGGATTCCTCCAGCG
Organism: Halobacteroidaceae bacterium; assembly: GCA_003550445.1. GTDB lineage: Bacteria > Bacillota > Halanaerobiia > B1SED10-174 > B1SED10-174 > T1SED10-26. Next base: position 2,092 of record PUKG01000142.1, on the reverse strand, counting down.
TTCATTTAACCTGGCTGAAGACGAAGAAACCTGGGAAGGGATGGAGGTTTTTAATTACCGGTGGGAATGGGACAACGATTATCTTTTGGTAAGGGTTGATCGAAAGGGAGAGAAAATTGTTAACATTGAATCTCCCGCTTTTTCAATTGGACTTTCCCTGGAAAAACAGGTTAATACTTTAAATTCCAAAAACACACTTTTCTGGAGAATTTCCAAGGATAGGGAAGAAACCCCTGTTTTCATCAGCTATCAGGGTAATGATCCATTCTGGCCTGGCGGGAAAAAACCTGTTCGGGGCAAAGAATGGTCAGAGGAAGAGGAATTTAAACCAATCCATGACCTGGAAATCCCTCCTGAGGGGAGCAAGGTTTCGGTATTAAATGCCCAGGTTATCTGGCATAACCACATGCTGGAAATGGGAGTTGGTCTTGAAGTTAATCAGGTTATGAAAGTTTCTCCACCGGAAGAATTAATTGAGGTGCAACCGGGAGAAAAAAAAGAAGTCTGGTTTAACCTGGAAAACAAACTGGATCAGGATTTAATTGGAGAAATCAATCTTATATCCTCCTCCCACCTGGAAGTCACAATCCCGGAGACGGGAATTGAAATTGAGCCTCGAGGGAAGAGTGGAATAAGGGTTTTTCTAAAAGGAAAAGAAAAAGGTCTGGCTCGCCTTGACCTGGTTCTGACCTACCGACTTGGAGAAGAATATTACCAGGTAATTCCCTGGAAAGGGGAGGTTCTGATAAGGGCCGGGGGGGAATTTGCAGCAAGAGAAATTAATAATAAAACCTGGATGATAAATGATTATCTTGCTTTAAAAATTGATGGAGGAAAAACCCAGGTCTTTGATAAAGTTAAAGAAGACCCCGTTTTGAATATGGAAATGATGCAGTGGGGGCCTCCTTTCAATTCCAGCCTTTTTTTCCAGCAGGAATTTAATCATAAAATTGAGGATAATCAGGTTTTAATAACAATAGAAAGATCAAAACCTTCTCCCATGCGTTTAACCAAAAAAATTGCCCTGGAAGGATCAGAGATATTTACTGAGTACGAACTGGAAAATCTCTCGGATTCTCAGGAAATTGTAACCCTCCTCCCTAACAATAGTGTTGGGGGAGAAAATCACAAAGAGGTTGTATTACCCCTCAGAGAAGGTTTGTTTAAAGAAGATTATGATTCCCAGGTATTTCCCGGATTCTTTGATCTTTCCGGTCCCGCAGAAAAATTTGATGCCCTCTGGCAGGCATTCCAGACGGAAGGGAGAGTTATTGGGATTTGCCTTCCTTCCGGGAAGGGAGAGGTGGAAATAATCGGGACAAATTTTCTGCAGCAAAAACAGGTGCAGGAAATTGATGGTTTATCCCAAAAAAAATTCCCCGGCCCTGCTTTTTATGTGGGAGGAGGGGACTGGAAAAAAGTTGCTTCCCTTGCAGAAAGACTGGATTGGACCAGGGTAAGTGGAGCAGAAAAAAATATGGGAGAACCCCTTTGGGAGGGCAAAATACCGTTAATTGAAAATGGTAAGGGATCGGGAATTATGCATTTTTCCTACCCCGGACAGAGAAAATCCCTTTTAAACATTGACCTAAAATCTCCCGAAGGTCTCCAGCCACGACAGGACTCTGCCCGGATTTTTCTGGAAGAACGGCGCGGCTACAATCTTCATTTAGATTGGGAAGATGTTAAGCTTAAACCCGGTATTTACGGATTAAAAACCTCCTATCGCCTCCGGGGATGGCAGAAAGAAAAATACTTACCTGTTGTGGTAACTCCCGAAAAGAGAAAGGTTGATTTCCGGGAGGAAGGTTCTACCTTGGAGATTGATAATGGGGAACTCAAATTCAAGGTTGACCCGGACTTTGCAGGAACCCTTTATTCTCTAAAGTTCCGGGGACAGGAAATCCTGGCATCTCCCCATCCAGAACCAGATGTAATGGAATGGATGTACCCCTGGTATGGAGGGGTTACTCCTACCCTTGCTTTGAAAACCAGGAGCAGGTACCCCGGATATCTTTGCCGGGAAAAATTTAATGCTCGTTGGGTGGAAATGGAAACGGAAAGTGGTTTGCTATGGCAGGGGATAGCACAG
>PUKG01000020.1 GCA_003550445.1 Halobacteroidaceae bacterium | reverse complement strand
TATTCCCTGTCCAATGTTAATCCAATGGCCGGACCGCCATTACCACACCGATGCCGATAGGCCGGAAACAATCGATCCACAAATGCTCCACAACGTTGGAGTCATCTCCGGAACATATGCTACTTTTTTATCTTCAATTAATGATGAGGAAATCAAATGGCTCGCAGAAAAAATGGTTGCATCATTCAGTCAAGAAATTGGATTAAAACTTCAGGAAACAAATTTCCATAAACAAGACCTTGATTGGAAGCTGGAGAGAAAAATTAAACATTTAAGGGACTTAAAAAGGTTCAACAGAAAACTTGAGTTGAAAAAATATGAGGCGATGCTCGGGGAAATATCTGCATCCCTTGCTCCCTTAACCAAAGAAGGCCCCCAGGGAAAAGTTAAAACTGAAAAACTTATTCCCCGGAGGAAAATCCCCGGTCCAATTGACCAGAGGTTTTTCCAGGCTGCCCTTGATAAGGCCGGGTTAAACGATCGATTTGAAAAAATGTTTAAGGATTACGGCGAATCAAAAATATCTGTAGGGGGTTACACCACCCACCTTCTGTACTGGGTTGACGGTGTGAGGAAACTTAACCAGGTCATTGAAAACACCTACCGGGAAATCGGTGTTTGTTCTCCAGACTTTGCCCTGGATTATTTCCGTCTGCTCGAGGAAATTGATCTTATGGAGCTAAGATCAGAGTAAAGGATTTCTATCAAGCCAATTAGTTTTACATAATTTACCGTTTAAAATTAATACTATTTGCAGAAATTTCTCTGGTTAGAGAATCAGAAAAGCCCGGGTTAAGATTTTCCCACCAATATCTTCTGGGAGTTAACCGTTTTAAGCTTTCGTTGAAAGAGAAGTTGTTTCTTTTTCTCTCCCCTTCTGGAGCACTATTCGGTACCCCGCCCAAAATCCTGGAACAAATCTTATTACTGCCCTCCCATAGCCTTTCCAATACTATTTTCTCCTTGTAATGGAAAACTATCGAGGAAGGACAACCGGGGGACTCCAGGGTTCTGGGAAAAAGCTCTGAGGGATTTGGGCTAAAACCTATACGTTAAACTAAAAATTATTTCCAGAACAATGGGGTTTGGAAAGGATTGGGTGAACAAACAAGAACCATTAATCCTTCTTCTTTTTCTTATTCAGAAAATATCCAACATAAACATTTACTGAGGCTTTAATAAACTTTTCCTCGACCTGTTCCGGGCTTAAATCCAGTTGGTTTGCCCATTTTTTCTGCATTGAATAAAAGGCCATAATTGGCAAAAGACCGAAGAAAAAAACTACCGTCCTGAGGTATTCTTTATCATCAAGCTCTATCCCCATCCATTCCAACCTTTTTTCTACATCTCCTAAAAGGTCATTTAACAAATCATGGAGGATTTTCTCTCCCTTCGGTTCCAACTTAAATAGTTCAAAAAGGATTATTTGGTAAATATCACTTCTATCCCGGAAGAAGGAAAAATAATCCTCCATTTGCCCTTCAAAAGCCTTCTCCAATACCTCTGGCTTATCTATCTGGGAAAAAAGATCTCCCTTTTGTTCCCACATTTTCCTCCGGAAAACAAGGGTATCTTCGATTATCTGTTTGATGGTTTCCTGAAGAAGCTCCTCCTTACTGTTAAAGTAATAGTAAATAAGGGCTTTGTTTACTCCGGCTTTTCTGGCAATCTCGTCAACACGTGCTCCGTCAAATCCTTTTTCTGCAAAGGTTTTTTCAGCTGTTTCTAAAATTGCTCTTTTTGTATTTTCCGATCCCTCTCTTCTTTTCTGCATTCCTTCTTCCTCCTTAACTGGATATTTAATTTTCTTAATCTTAGCACCCTGGAAAAAACCTGTCAATGAAGTTAAAAAATAATCCTTTATCTACAAAGAGGTGATTTTCAAAGTAAACCCCCGGTTTTTTGACCGGGGGTTTACTTTTTTTCCTATTCTTCCTTCCCTTCTTTCTTTTTTGCAAAGAAAGGCAGGATACCCAGGGCTAAAATAATAATTCCTGCCCAAATCGGAATTTCAAAAATCCAACCAAAGAAGGAAAATAAGGCAATAACAATAAGAACAACGCTATTTAATGTCATCCAAACTTTAGTAGACACGGTTTTCACCTCCTTTTTTAATTTTTTTCACAACTTTTCTCCACCTTATCGGAAAAAGTCTTTTTTAACTACTTTTCCCCGTTATTTTTCAAAATCTCTTTCCACTCAGCAGATTTCTGGTCCAAAAACCCGGCCCTTTCTCCTTCCAGAATTACTTCCGCTCCTGGATGGGTTGGTTTTGCTCCACTTTCTTTTATTACTTCCCTTAATACTTCCGGATGGTCTATTATCGGACAGGGCATCAGGTAATTTTCACTGTAGGGGTGCCTTTTCTGCATTGCCTTGAAAAGGGGGTTTTGCAGGACCTCCTCCAGGCTCTTTCCCCTGATATTGTCTGTTGCAAAATGGGCGAAGGCGCATGGCTCAACATCCCCTGCAGCATTTATGTGGAAATAAAGCCTGCCTCCCGCAATACAACCCTGGGTTGCTTCACCATCATTCCAAAAGTCTGCAATAAGTATTGGTTTTTCACTGCGCAACCTGCCGACCCTGTCTATAAGGCTCCTTCTTTGCTCGGCCGAAAGCATCAGGTTTGTATCCGAATCCCTGCCTACGGGCACATAGTGAAAGCTCCACATGTAAACTGCACCTTCGTCTACAAGCCAGTCAATATAATCATCATTAAATAATATATCCACATTCTCACTGGTTGCAGTTACCGAGGCTCCAAAGTAAATTCCGTTCTCCCGCATTAAAGCCATTGAATTCCTGATTTTTTCAAAAGTTCCCTTTCCCCTTCGGGCGTCAGTTTCTTTTTCCCAGCCCTCAAGGCTAAAGGCGGGAGAGATATTGGCCATCTCACCCATTCTTCTGGCTGTTTTCTCATCAATTAAAGTTCCGTTGGTATAGGCCATAAAGGCCATGTCCTGGTGGTCGGAAATTATATCCAAAAGGTGGGGATAGGCAAAGGGCTCTCCGCCGGAAAGGACTACCCAGTATATTCCTAACTCCTTGGCTTCTCTTAGAATCCTGTCAAATAGTTCGGGTTCCAGGCTGTCTGCTTTGCTGTAATCCTGGGCCCAACACCCCGGACAACGCAGATTGCAAGCTGCAGTGGGGTCAATAAGGATCAGGGAAGGAACAGATACTCCCAACTCTTTAGCTTTTTCTACTCTTATCCTCTGGCCGTCCAGCATACCATTTCCAACCCAGTTAATCATAAACCGGGAAAGCATTTGAGGATTTTTTGCCAGTTTTTTTGCCTGATCCATTACAATTGGGTTATCCTTGAAGTGCTCCCTTAACATACTTATTTTCCTTTTTTGTTCCCGGTCAAAAGCCAATCTTTCGGCAAAATCTATTAAGGTCATAATGTTATTATCCGGATCCCGGGAAACGTACCTGACTGTTTTGTCCAAAGCAAACTCCCTTGCCATTTTAGCAACATTATTTCCCATCTAAATCTCCTCTCTTTCTCCCCCAGGGGAATTTAAATAACCTTTTAGTTTAACTATTTGGTTAAATTTTAGCACGGGTAATGTCCTATGTCAACCCCCAAAGAATAAATTCTATTTTAAGGGTACAGAATCAAAAAGAGGCCGGATTACCGACCTCTTTTTCTTTTTAAACCAAGCTGTCTGTCATCTCTAAAATTTCTTTCTCCGCTTTTTCTGAAAGAATTTTCTCTATATCCAGAATTATTACCAGTTTTTCTTCGAACTTGGCAATACCTGAAAGATATTTATTTTCTATGGGGACAATTTCTTCGGGAGGTTCTTCGATTGAATCTACTTCAATGTCCACCACTTCATCTACCCTATCTACAAGAAGGCCCAATAACTTTTCTTTAAAATATACCACTATTATTCGAGCATCCTTGTCCAGGTTGCCAGTTCCAAGATCAAATCGTTCCTGTAGGTCTATCAGGGGAATAACATTTCCCCGCAGGTTGATTATTCCCTTAATATAACTATCTGTTTGCGGAACTTTAGTTATGGAAATTTCTTTTAAACGCTGAATTCCGTCAACCTCAAGAATATCAATCCCGTACTCCTCACCAGAAAGAAAAAACGTTATTAATTGTTTTTCCAAGTTAAACCCTCCTCAAATCAGGGATCTTTTTTCAACCGGCCGGAAAGGTTTCCGACCGGTTTTTGGTTTAATCAATTTTATACTGGTTCGCAATGTCCTGAAGTTTTTCTGCAAGCTCTTTTAGGTTCTGACTTGACGAGGCAATTTCTTCACTTGCCGATGCATTCTCAGTAGAAACTTCACTCACGCTTTCCACAGTCTTAACTATCTCTTCACTGGAAGTTGACTGCTCTTCTGAAGCAGCAGCAACGTCTCCTGCAATACTTGCCATTTTTTCAACAATTTTTACTACTTCCTGAGCCCTCTTGGATTGATCCTGGGTTTCCTGGGCAATTCCGTTCAGAAGGCTTTCTGTTTTTTCCGTTGCATCACTTACTCCTTTTACCTGCTCGGCTTGACCTTGAATTCTATCGGCAACTGATGCTGAAACCTGGGCAATTGTTTCAACTGCTTCCCGGATTTGCTCAAAAGCTTCTCCTGTGGTTCGGCTCATTTCAAGGCCTTCCCTGGCTCTACTGCTCCCCACTTCACTGTTTTCCACAGCTTCTTTTACTTCATTTTGAATCCCCTTGATCAGAGAAGAAATATCGTTTGTTGCTTCCTGGGATTTTGAAGCTAACTCTCCAATTGCACTGGCAACAACTGCAAATCCTTTTCCGTGTTCACCTGCTCTTGCAGCTTCAATTGAAGCATTTAATGCCAGGAGATTGGTTTGCTCTGCAATATCATCAATAAGGGTTATTATTTCTCCAATTTGTTCTGCCGATGACCCAAGGTTTTTAGCACCCTCTGCCTGTCTCTGGGCCGTTCTATTAATGGCTTCCATTTTTTCCACCGTCTTTTCAACTTCTTCCTGGCCCTTTTTGGCTATTTCAAGTGTTTCCTGGGCAGTTTTTTCTCCCCTCTGGGTAGCTTTGGTCGATTCCTCAATTCCTTTCTCCATATCCTGCATCGAGTTATTAATCCTGGTTACCTCGCCTGAAGCCTGGTCAATATTTCCAGCGACGTTTCGGATTGATTTTTCCAATCCGATCATTGACTCAGAAGCTACTTCCGCCTGTTCCGAAGTATGCTGGACATTTTCGGCAACCTCCTGGATCGAGCTGCTCATCTCTTCCATGGTTGCTGTTAACTCTTCAACTGATCCCGCCTGATTTTCTGCTCCCGCTGATAATTCTTCAGTAGACGCGGAAATATCCTCCGAAGCTTCAGAAACATTTTCCGAAGCTTCCTGAACCCTTTTAATTCCCTTCCGCAGAGATTCAACCATTTTGTTGAAACTCTCTCCAATTATACCCAATTCGTCCTTGCTTTTTACCTGGGCATTTACTGTTAAATCTCCCTTAGCACCTTCACCCATTGCTTTTACAAGCCCTGGAATTGGTCCTGTTATACTACGGGTTATGACCAAGGCCATTCCTATTGCAACAAATAAACTTACCCCCACAATTATTAAAATAAACCGCTGGGTGGCATTTGCGGCCATTATCATTCCTTCACCGGTAATCATATTTGCTGCTGCAATTTCCCGAGCTTCGTTAATTAAACCCTGGACCTGGTTTAAAGCCGGGTAGGTTTCTTCCTCAAAAATTTCTATTATGGCTTCTTCTGCCAGTAAAGCTTCTTCGAGATAAACCTCAATATCACCTAAAACTGCCTGGACTTGATTCAAAGCAGGAAGGGTCTGTTCCTGGAAAATTTCTCGTGCTGCTATGTATTCCTGCTGCTGGAGAATTTCCCCCGAACTTTGATGTACAATTTCATGGGGTCTATCCAGGGCATCTATTAAAGAAGAAAATTCCGGGTCATTTCACACCAGATTTCTTACCATCGGGTCTTCTATTAGTTGGCCGAGGTTACAGGCCGTGTGATCGCCAGTTAACTGGGCCTGGAAGTCTGCCCTTGTAGTTCCATCCATTCCCTCATTATTCCAGATATCCAGGAACTGATAAATCCGGTTGGCAAACTGAAAGTGGTCTCCCTCGGCCTGGGTAAAATATAAGGGCAATCTCCAATCCACATCAGTCTGAGCATCAATAATTGCTACTGCTGATTGATGTAATCTTTCATGGGGCTCGTCCATCCGATTAAAAACATCCCCCAGTTCCGGCACTTGAGCAACAACCTGCCGGGCTTCATCACTTTCCAGCCAGTGCCCCAGGGCACACCTTGTATGGTCTACTTCAATATGGCGCCCTCCATCATTTCCTGCAATAACCAGGTTTTGCAGGTTTGAAGCCCATTCAAGGTGTTCCGCTTCTGCACCTGCTAAAATAAAAGTGTACCACTAAGAGCCCCCTGCTAAAGAAAAAGTGTACCACCTCAATCCTAAACTCCTGTATAATGAATTCATAGCCAAAAACATTATATGGGAGGTTTA
>PUKG01000255.1 GCA_003550445.1 Halobacteroidaceae bacterium | reverse complement strand
TTCGCCAAATTCTAATTTAACCGCTTTTGGGAATTTTAATTAGAAAAAATAAGCCTTCCCCAAAAGGGTAAGGCTTATTTTTTAAGCGACAATCTTTTTTTGATAAATCACTTTTTTATAAAACCCTTTTTCTTTACCGGTTTTTTTCCAACAATATTCCTGGTCTGGCCTCAGTCAATTCTCCATCCATTACAACCGGTTTCCCATTAACAAAAACAAACTTTACGCCTTTTGCATAACGGAAAGGCTCAACTAGAGTTGCCTGATCTTGAAATTCATCTTTGCAAACTATAGTCAAATCTGCTTTCATCCCCGGCTTTATCATCCCTCTATCCTTCAAACCCAGTTTTTTGGCAGGCATTAATGTCATTTTGTTTACCGCTTCGCTCCAGGAAATTATCCCTTTCTTTACAAAGTCCCTAAAAACCTTAGGAAAGGCTCCAAAATTTCGGGGGTTAACCCAAGACGAAGTAAATATTTCCGAGGCATTCATTCCATAACTATCAGAGCCAATCATTGATTGAGAATATTTAACTGCTTTTTCTAAATCCACTTCAGAAATGGATTCAATTTTTACTCCTATATTTTTTTTATCACAATTTTCATTTAACCATTTCTGGCAAGCTAAATTTTCTTCTGCCGCTACCGCCTTTAAGGATTTTCCGATATATTCCGTTTTTGGATGTTCGATTATTATAATGTCCTCCCAAAAAACCCCTTCTTTCATCTTAACTAGGCTATCACCATTTTCACCATTTTTGATCAAATTTTTTAGGTTTTGAGGGAAGGTGCTCGAAAAAATATAAGGGTAAACATCACAAGTAATATCAACTGAAGAGAGGTTTTTATTTACAATTTCTATTCCCTGGTCAATCAACCCCCAGTTTTCTCTACCCATAACTTTAAAATGGGATATCTGAACAGGAATAGAGGCTTCTTTTCCAATCATGATTGCTTCTTCAATTGCTTCCAAAAAACCCTCTCTCTCACTCCTTATATGAGAAGCATAATAGCCACCATACTTCGCAACTTCCTTTGAGAATTCCACGAGCTCCTGGCGGCTTGCAAATTTACTAGGAGTATAAGATAACCCACTAGAAAAGCCAAATGCTCCCGCTTCCATCCCATCAGCAAAGTAATTATTCATTTCCTTAATTGATTGGGTATCAGCTTTTTTCCTCCTAAAGCCTAAAACCTTTGCTCTTACAGGCCCATGGGGAACTAGTCCTGCAATATTTATTGCTTTTTTTTGGTCCTTAAGAGCTTTTGCAAAATCACTCCACTTCTCCCATGAAATAAACGAAGGGTCAATTCCCGCTCTCTTAAGCCATTTCTCTTCTTTTTTTCGCCAACCCCATTTTTTTAGATGAGGAGATGCCGGGGCAGGCCCAATAGAACAATTCCCAATTACATCTGTAGTTACCCCTTGGAAAACTTTGGCGGAAACATCCGGTGCAGCAAAGATTGATATGTCGGAATGCGTGTGAATATCAATAAAACCGGGCATGGTCGCAAATTTCTTTCCATCAATTATTAATCCATCAAAAGCTTGGGACATTTCATACTCACAAGAAAATTGTTTTTTTACGTCAACTATTTTTCCATCCTCAATAAGAATTGAACCCCGAAAAGGATCTGCTTTTGTTCCATCATAAATCATTGTGTTTACTATTAAAGTTTTATTTTCATGTCTTTTTCTATCCATATGTTTCTTCAACCCCTTAACCTTGGATCAAAAGTATCGCGGAGAAAATCTCCTAAAAAGATAATCCCTAAGACAGTCAAAGTAATTGCAACACCCGGAAATGTTGCTATCCACCATGCAACAGAAATATATTCTCTTCCTATAGCCAGCATACTTCCCCAGGTTATTACATGGTGGGGAACCCCTATCCCAAGGAAACTTAAACTGGATTCTGCAATTATTACATTGGCGACATTTAGGGTTGCCACAACCATAAAGGATGCACTAATATTGGGGAAGATATGTTTTAGGAGAATCTTCCAGGGTTTCTGCCCTAAAGAAACAATAGCAGTAACATAATCCATCTCTCTTACCTGTAAAACTTCTGCTCTGACAACCCGGGCATAGGTTATCCAGCGAGTAACCCCCAAAATAATTATAATTGAAACAACTCCAGGTCTCAAAACTCCAACTAAAAGCATTATTAGGAGGATGCTGGGAATGGCCATAAAGGCATCTACAAACCTCATAATAACGCTGTCCCAAACCCCTCCCTTGTAACCTGAGAGTAAACCGAGGGCCAGACCTATTGCTCCCGCAAGTATTACCGCTGTTATTCCTACTGTAATACTTGTCCTTGAACCATAAATTATTCTGCTTAACACATCTCTACCCATATAATCTGTTCCCAGAATATGTTCTGAAGTTCCATCTGGATGCCAAGCGGGCGGAACCAGTCTTTGGGTTATATTTTGTTGTTGGGGAGGATGAGGACTCAAAACAGGAGCAAATATTGCACAGATCAAAGCAAGAGAGGTTAAAAACAACCCAACCATACCAACAGGGCTTTTAAGAATTTTTTTCATCATCATCCCCCCTAGTCATACCGAACCCGCGGGTCAATTATTGTATAAATAATATCTATTCCAATGTTTACAAGAACTACTGCAATAGAAACCACAAGAACCGATGCTTGAACCACTGCCATATCTAACCTGGAAACAGCCGCAACAGTCAACCTTCCAACCCCAGGGATTGCAAAAACCGACTCAGTTATTACCGCTCCCGTTACTAAAGCAGGAACCTGCAACCCAATAACAGTAATTACTGGGATCATTGTATTTCGCAGAGCATGTTTAAAAAGGACAACCCTCTTAGAAAGACCTTTGGCTCTAGCTGTTCGGATGTAGTCCAAACCGATTACTTCTAATAGTGTTGACCGAACCAAACGTGTAACTGTTGCAGCCATACCTGTTCCTAAGGTTATAACCGGGAGAATTAGGTGTCTGGGAGAATCAAAACCTGAAACTGGCAGAACACCCAAAAAAACAGCAAAAAAGAGGATTAGCATTATGCCTAACCAAAAATTAGGCATTGCCCGACCTAGCACGGCTCCTGAACTGGCAAAAAGGTCAAGGAGTGTATTTCTTTTTATAGCCGCCAATATTCCTAATGGTATTGCGATAAGGGTGGATAAAACCATGGATAAAAAAGCCAGGGTTGCTGTAGTAGGAAGCCTTTCCATAACTAATTTTACCGCAGGTTCATTGTAGCGAAAAGAATCTCCAAGATCCCCTCGCATCAGCCCCTGAAGGAAAAGGAAATATCTGTAATGTAATGGCTGATCTAAGCCGAGCCTTATTCTAAGGGCTTCCTTTGCTTCTTCGGGGGCTTCCTCAGGTAGCATTAAGCGAACCGGATCTCCTCCTAAATGGACAAGGAGGAATATTATTAACGTGACTACAATAATTACAAAAAGTCCCTGTAATAAACGCCGGGCAATGTATTGTTGCATAAATTTAATCCTCGCTATCTAAAGAAATATCATACACCCAGATCATTTCATCAACTCTTGGCTCCCAGATAACACTTTCGTCAACTCCATAAATTGTATCCAATTGGAAGAGATGAATCATTAACCTTTCCTCGGCAATCCACTCGGCAATTTTCTGGTATTGCTTCTCTCTTTCTTCTAAGTCCATATTCTGTGCTGCAGCAAGAACCAATTCCGAATATTCCGGGGAATCGAATCCAATTACATCGTCACTCCGTTCATAACGAAGATAATCAACTGCAAGCCCACCATCCCAGAGGGTATTTGCTAGGTTTGCCCAGCGAACTTCTGAGTGGTCTCTATCAGCTACTCTTGAAGTGACTGCGCTCCATGAAAGTATTTCAAGATTAACATCGAAACCTACTTCCTCAAGCATTGCTCCAATTGCTTCTAAAACCTCTCTATCAACCGCATGCCTATCATGGGGTCCCATTATTTCAATTGTCGGTCCTCCATCTTCATAACCTGCCTCCCTGAGGAGGTGTTTTGCTCGAGTTGGGTTATAGACATCTACGTCGTAAAGTCTTTCATTAAATCCAAATGCTCCTGGTAAAAGCCTGCTTCTAACTGGAGTTCCAGCACCTTCCAGAAATTCATCAATAATCAACTGTCGGTCTATGGCCAAGTCTATTGCCATCCGGATTTTAAGATCTTCAGTAGGATATCCTTCCATAAGGCGAACGTACAGAAGCATTACCCTAATTGTTGGCGAGTCTATTGTCCTCTTACCGTCTCTTGAGTCAATTCTTGGTTTCTCAAAAGGAGGTATTTCAAGAGCTATATCAACCCCTCCAGTTAATAGCTCAGAAATTCTCGTAGAGGCTTCCGGAATTACCCGAAATTCTACTTCAGAAATTTCTGGAGTTCCTCTCCAATAATCCTCGAATACTTCCAATCTTACATACCCATCTCTCTGCCATTCAACAAATTTGTAGGGACCGGTTCCAATGGGATTCTGAATAAATCCTTCCATTCCAACTTCTTGGAAATATTCTGGAGGCAACATTCCAGAACCTGTTCTGGAAATTCTGTTTATTAAAATGGGATCAGGAACATTGGTAATAATATCTACCGTGTAGTCATCAATAATCTCAACCTTTTCAATGGTGGAATAATGTGTATGGTTTGTTAAACCTGAATCTTGTGCAACGCGTTCAAGGGTTACTTTTACAGATTGAGCATTAAATTCTTCACCGTTGTGGAACTTAACCCCCTCGCGCAAATAAAAACGCCAAGTATAGTCATCAATTAACTCCCAATCTGTAGCCAGAGCCGGTTGCAATTCTCCACCCTTGTCTCGGAAATATAAGTAATCATAAATATTTACCGCAACAGCTTCTCCTACCATTGATTGATGATCGTGAATGTCTAGGGTTTCCATATCGACGGGAACCCCAATTGTTAGTTTCTGGGCTTCTGCAAGGCCTGAAGAGAAAAGCAATAAAAGCACCATTAAAAAACTAACCAATCCCACTCTACAGTTTTTCATAATTTCCCTCCTTTTTTAAATTAAAATCACCTGTCCAAAAATAACATCCCACAACAACAATTTACAAAACCATCTTTTCACCATATAAAACTCTAATATGAATTACGTCCAAAAAAGAAAATTTCCTTCATGTTTTGCAACTTTTTTTGCATCTCCGTTTTTTCTCCCCTTTAACCGCACAAAACAAAATAAAAGGAAAATCCCTCAAAAAAAAGAACCCCTAAAACAAGGGTTGGGTAAAAATTTAAAATTTAGGGGTTGGTGACAATGGATTTAAACTTTCCTGAAGAAAACTTCGTTCCGAATTTCGTTGATTTGCTTTCTAAACATAAAAAAGATCTTCCTCCAAAACAACAAAAAATTGCTGATTTTGTTTTAGAAAATCCTTCGTTTTTAAATTTTGCAACAATCCAACAGGTTGCACAAGAAGCAGGAGTAAATGTCGCAACGGTAGTCCGCTTTTGCCAGTCCCTTGGTTTTTCGGGCTATACTCACCTTCGAAATGCCATTCGTCATTATTATATTGACCGAACTACCTCATGGGAAACCCTGAAAGAGAAAGGAACGTCTTTAGGTGAAGAAAGAGAGGTAATTAAAAAAAGCGTTGAAAAAGACCTTGAAAACCTTAACTATTTTTATTCAAATATTTCTAAACAACCCCTTTCTGAAGTTATTGATAAAATTTGCCAGGCTAGAAGGATCCTATGCATTGGATCTGGAGAAAATTCTGCTGCAATGGTAATGTCTTCTTTGCTGAGGTATATCGGCACAGACTCAGTTTCCGAGGTTAGGGGTGGAATTTATTTGGGTCAAAGGCTAAAAGACCTTACATCCAAGGATCTCTTGATTGCCTTCGGATATTACAGATGCGACCCAATAATTATCAAAACTACAGAATGGGCTAACAAAGAAAACATCCCAAATCTTGTTGTTACTGATAGCCTTGTTGCACCCCTTGCCAACGTTGGGGAAACCGTTTTACTAGTTCCAACTGAAGGAGCTTCTTTTTTCCAGTCCTCAGTTGCTCCGTTATCCCTTGTCAACGCTCTAATCTCAGCAGTTACTGAAAGAAAAAAAGAAAAGGCATTGGAAAAACTTAAAAAAAGTCGGGATATTTATAGCGCTATTGGCTTAAATTTCCCCAGGCCAGGAGATCAATCTTCAAATTAAAAAATTTTTACTCTCTTAACTGGATATCAAAAACCAACTTAAAACGAAAAGAACCCCAGGCATTTGAGTTTGATAATAAGGGGTTAAAGTTAATCTCTTTCAAATTTTCGAATATCCCAAAAAATATTAAGAAACAAATTTAAACCTTTCAAACCCGTCTACCAGCGGGTTTTTTGTTCCCTTCCTTTCTTTTTTCAATAGGAGAGAGCAACATAAAAAAGTGGAGGAATAACTTTTGTTTTCCAAAAAAACCCTAAGTTAAAAAGATTGCAAGAAATAAAAGATAATGGTTTTTTTGAAAACCTAATCTCTGAGCTCCACAAAGCCATTTTCAATCTTCCTTGTTCTGCTTTCAGGACAAATCTATATATTTGGAATAATGATAGGGAATTAGTTGTTTTAACGGCAACTCTTTATAAGCCTTTTCTTCATGGGATATTTT
>PUKG01000282.1 GCA_003550445.1 Halobacteroidaceae bacterium | reverse complement strand
TTTGGGGAACTTGCCCAATGGGTTAGAGACCGAGCTACTGTTGCCGCTGGCTCTCTAGGCGAATAAGGGGTGGTGTGCTTTGGGGCAGAGCAATCTAATAATAAAAAATAGGATTATTGTATTATTCGTTTTCTTAGTAGCATTGTTGATTGCGATTTTTGCCCGGCTTTTTTTTATACAGGTTGGACAAACTGGGGCCTTAGGGCAAATGGCCAGCGACCAGCGGTTACGAATGCTACAACTGGAACCAAAAAGAGGCTTAATTTATGACAGGATGGGCCGAGAACTGGCCATAAGCGCAGGAGCAGAGACGGTGATAGCTTTCCCTCCTGAAATTGAAAATCCTGAACAAACGGCCCGGGAGCTGGCGGGAGTTTTAAACTTCTCCTACAATGAAATTCTCAGGAGAATAACCCAACCCCGGGCTGCAATTTATTTAGAGCGAATGATTGACCAGGAAAGAGCCCAAACCATCAGAAATTGGAACCTTCCCGGAATTTCCTTTATTGAAGAAAGCAAAAGGTTTTACCCTCAAGGAGAGCTGGCCTCCCAGATCATTGGGTTTGCCGGAATTGACAATCATGGTCTGGAAGGAATTGAAGTTTCTATGGACCATTATTTGCAGGGACAGCCAGGAAGGATGTCAACAGAACGGGATGGATTGGGACAGGATATCCCTCATGGGATAGAAAGATTCATTCCTCCCAAGGATGGTCATGATGTCTTTTTGACTATCGACCAGGTTATCCAATACATAGCAGAAAGGGAACTGGAAAACGCCTTAGAGCAAAACGAGGCAAAGGGTGGAAGTGTTATTGTTCTTGACCCCGGGCGGGGAGAAATTCTTGCCATGGCAAATCAACCCACTTTTGATCCCAATAACTTTCAAGCCTATCCCTCCAGTTCATGGAGAAACGCAGCAATCACCAACAGCTTTGAGCCAGGTTCAACATTTAAAATAATAACAATGGCCTCAGCCCTTGATGAAGGGGTTGTAAATTTGGAGGACATCTTTTTTGATCCTGGACGAATTAGAGTTGGGCCCGAGACAATAAGTTGCTGGAGAGATGGGGGCCATGGGGTGCTGAATTTTATTGAAGTTGTTGAATCTTCTTGCAACCCTGGTTTTGTCCAGATTGGAAATAGGTTGGGATTGGATAACTTTTATAAATATATCCAAGCCTTTAATTTTGGCAACAGGCTGGGAATCGACCTTCCCGGGGAAGCCAGGGGTCTGGTTTATGATTATTCGGATCTTGGGCCTGTTGAAATGGCAACTATGACTTTTGGCCATGGGATTGCTGTAACTCCATTACAGATGGCAATGGCGACGGGAGCAATTGCCAACGGAGGTTTTTTGCTGGAACCCCGAATAGTAAAAGAAGTAAGAGATGAAGAAGGAAAACTAGTTGAGAGTTTTGGTCCAAAAGTTTTACGCCAGGTGGTTTCGGAAGAAACGGCAGATTTAACCCTGGCCTTACTTGCCAGCGTAGTTGATTCCGGCACGGGAGCCCGGGCCCAGATTCCTGGTTATGAAATTGGAGGAAAAACCGGGACTGCCAAACATTATGGAAAAGAGGCGTATGATTCCTCTTTTGTGGGAGTAATTCCAATCGATAATCCCCAACTGGTTATTCTGGTTGTTCTTTATGAAGTTACCAGCTATCCATATTATGCGGGAGAAATTGCTGCCCCAGTATTCAGGGAAATAGCCCAAGATGCAATCCGCTACCTGGAAATAAGACCTACAATTACGGAGGATATTCCACAGGTAGAGATAAAAACTCAAAAAGCAACCGTTCCCGATATTAAAGGGCTTTCCCCGGAAAGAGCTATGGAAAAGTTGAGGGAGATGGGATTCAATGTTAAGTTTGAGGGAATGGGTGAACTGGTGACTGAACAGGTTCCCAAACCTGGAACCTCATTAGCTCGTGGCTCAACTGTTGTTTTGTTTTTCCAGGACACTCTTAATAGAATGGAAAGCTATTATACCTTTGTCCCCAACCTGAGGGGCTATACAAGGGAGAGGGTAGAAAGCATACTGGGATCCCTGGGTTTTAAAGCTTCTTTTTCCGGTAGTGGAACGGCCCATAGCCAGGATCCCCAGGCGGGTTCTTTTAAACCACAGGGAGAAGAAATCAAGGTCCAACTTCGTTAAAAATAAAAGTGGGGATAAATATGAAATTAAAAAAGATTAAAAATTTTCTTCCGGGGTCCCAATTAATTGGTGATGAAATGACAAAAATTTCCTCTATTGTCTACGATTCCCGCAAGGTCGAGACAGGGGCCCTTTTTACAGCTATACAAGGCTTTAACTTTGATGGTCATCAGTTTATTTCTGAAGCCCGGAAAAGGGGAGCTGCAGGGTTGATTGTAGAAAAGGAAGGAGATTATCAACTCCCCTATATTCTTGTTAAAGATACCAGACTGGCTCTGGCAAAAGTGAGTAATGCTTTTTATGGGTTTCCGGGGAAAAAATTGGGTTTGATTGGGGTTACCGGGACAAATGGAAAAACCACAACATCATTTTTAATTGAGGCAATGCTAAACTATGCCGAGAAGAAAACAGGCCTTCTGGGAACCATTACTTACCGTTACCAGGATCAGGTGTTTCCAGGGGAAAGGACCACTCCCGAATCCCTTGATTTAATTAGGGTTCTTGCAAATATGGTTTCACTTGGTGCCCAAAATGCTGTAATGGAAGTTTCTTCCCATGCTTTAAAACTGAAAAGGGTAGGGGACCTGGAATTTGATGTGGCAATTTTTACGAACATCACTCCGGAACACGGAGAATTTCACCCGACCCAGGAGGATTATCTGGAAAGCAAACTTCTCCTTTTCAGTAAACACCTTAAGACAAAAGGCGTAGCAGTAGTCAATGCTGATTCGGAAAAAGCCCCATACATACTGACAGGAAATAGAGGAAAAAAACTAACATATTCTCTTGAGGGTAGGGGCGACCTGAATGGAGAAATTGTAAAAAAAGGGCCAGAAGGTTTAGTTTTAAAAATTTTTTGGGGGCAAGAAGAAAAGGATATTGGTTTAAATCTGGCTGGAACCTTCAATGCTTATAATGCCCTTGCGGCTATAGGAACTGGCCTCGCCTTGGATTTAAACCTGGAAACCATATCCCGGGGTATTAAACAGGTCAAAGGAGTTCCCGGTCGTTTTGAACTGGTTGGTCGGGGAGATGGAGTCGGGGTTATTGTTGATTTCGCACACACCCCGGACAGCCTGGAAAATGTGTTAAAAACCGCCCGGGATATTGCCCCCAAAAAACTAATTTTAGTTTTTGGTTGTGGAGGAGATCGGGACAAAGAAAAAAGGCCGCAAATGACTAAAATTGCCTGTGAATATGCTGATTTTTTAATTATCACTGCAGATAATCCAAGAAATGAAAAAATCCAGGCGATAATCGATGATATGAAAAAGGGTTTAACTAGAAACGAAGGGGTTGAAATAATCCCGGACAGGGAAAAAGCAATTTTTCGGTCTGTAGAAATTTCTGAAGAAAAGGATTTGGTTTTGATTGCTGGAAAAGGACACGAGAAAGGCCAGGAAATAATGGGGAAAGTATACCCTTTTGATGACCGAGAGGTTGCTCTTAGGGCTCTGGCTGAGAAAAAAGGGGGGGCGGAAAATGGAAAGAATGAACGGTAAAAAAATTGCCGAAATTCTGGGAGGTAAATTTTCCGGCCCGGCAGATGTAAATTTTTGCGGGGTTACAATTGATAGTCGTCAGGTGGAAAAGGAAAATTTATTTATTGCAATAATAGGCGAGAAACATGATGGTCACGATTTTTTGGATCAGGTTTGGGAAAAAGGAGCTGTTGGGGCTTTAGTTTCCAGGGATATTGCTCCACCCCCTGGAAGGTTTATTGTGCAGGTAGATAATACTTTAAAAGCCTTACAGGATCTTGCCAGTTACTATCGGAACCTTTTAAATCCCCTTGTTATAGGAATTACCGGGAGCAACGGAAAGACCACAACAAAGGACTTTATTTCAGCCGTTATTGGCCAGGAAAAACCAACCCTTAAAACCCCTGGAAACCTAAATAACCAATATGGGCTTCCCTTAACCTTATTAAAATTGGGGGCTAAAGAGGAAGTAGCTGTGGTTGAGATGGGGATGAATGCTCCAGGAGAAATCGCCCTGTTGAGCTCCATTGCCAAACCAGAAATTGGAGTTCTTACAAATATTGGGCCTGCCCACCTGGAATTTCTTAAAGATCTTGAAGGGGTTGCCAAGGCAAAGGGAGAAATGGTTGAGGCTCTTCCCCCAGATGGAGTTCTGGTCTTTAATGGGGACGATCCTTATGCCAGGAAGCTTGCAGCAGATTTCCCTGGGGAAAAAATTCCTTTTGGTTTTGATGAAAACAATCTGATTAAGGGCGAAGAGATTAAACGATTAGGATACCAAAATATTGCCCTGGGGGTTTCAATTAAAGGGGATTTTCAACTTTTTCGATTGCCCCTTTTGGGAAAGCACAACGCTTATAATGCCCTTGCTGCAATTGGAGTTGGATGGTTATTAGGAATACCTTTAACAAAAATTGGAGAAGGTCTTTTAAAAGCCGAACTATCCGGTAATAGGATGGAAATAAAGAAGATGCCCCAAGGTTTTCTTCTTATTAATGATTCTTACAATGCAAATCCCACTTCAATGGAACATGCAATAGAGATCCTGGTGGAAATATCAGGGGGAAGAAAAATTGCCCTTCTGGGCGATATGCTTGAGCTGGGGCGTTCCTCGGAAAAATTTCACCGGGAGATTGGTGGATTAATAGCAAGGAAAAATATCGATTTATTGCTGACAAGAGGGGATGGAGGGAAGTTAATTGGGAGCGGAGCTCGAGAAAAAGGCTTCCCGGCCCGAAAAATAATAAATTTCCCGGATAATGAAAAAGCCCTGGAATTCTTGAAGAAAAATCTGGATATTAATGATACGATTTTAATCAAAGGATCCCGAGGATTACAATTAGAAAAAGTTGCCAGGGGTCTGGAGGGATGAATCCAATGGTTCAGACGATAATTGCCAGCCTTGCAGGGTTTGGACTAATTGTGTTTTTTATGCCTCCCTGGATAAAGGCTTTAAAAAATATGCAGGTCGGCCAAAAAATTAGAGAAGATGGGCCCCAAAGCCATCTGGTTAAGGAAGGGGTTCCTACCATGGGGGGAGCCCTTTTCTGGCCCACATTGCTTATAATAGCCTTAATCTTTGGGGTGGGAGATGGTTTTCTAGTCTGGACCCTATTAGTCACCCTTGGGTTTGCCATTATTGGAGGGCAGGATGATTTTTTCAAGATTAAAAAAGGTCGCTCCCTTGGTTTAAAGGCAAGGCAAAAAATTCTCTTTATGGGTTTTCTCTCAGGAATGGTGGGCATATATGTTTATTTCTTTCAACCTGATAACTCCATATTATTTGTTCCCTGGACCGGGGGAGAAATTGATCTGGGTTGGCAGATAATTCCTTTCATAATTGTGGTTTATTTGGCAACGGCCAATGCTGTCAACATTATTGATGGTTTGGATGGCCTGGCGGCAGGGGTAACAGCAATTATCCTTTTAGGATTTGCGGTTCTTAGCCTTTTTCAACAAGAAATGACCGGAGCAATCCTTGCTGGTGGTGGCGCGGGTATTTGCCTTGGTTTTTTGTGGTTTAACTGTTATCCGGCCAAGATAATTATGGGAGATACTGGGTCTCTTATGCTGGGAGGTTTACTTGCTTCTCTGGCGGTGTTTCAAGGGTTGAGCCTTTTCCTTCTTGTTACCGGAGGTTTGCTGGTGATTGTAACTCTTTCAGTAATTATTCAAGTGGTATATTTCCGACTAACTGGGGGAAAGAGGATTTTCAAAATGAGCCCACTTCACCATCATTTTGAACTCAGCGGGTGGAAAGAAACACAGGTTGTAATTAGGTTCTGGCTATTAGCAGCCATTTTTACCCTCCTGGGAATATGGGGGGGCGTTTAGATGGAGCTATCGGGGAAAAAAATTTCAGTTTTGGGTCTGGGAGAACGGACAGGACCAGCAGTAATTAATTTTTTGCAGGAAAAAGGGGCAAAAGTTTTTGTTAGTGAAGCCAGCACATCCTCCCCCTTTCAGGGCCATCTTTCCGGGGTGGAAATTGAATTTGGGGGACATTCGGAAAAAGTTTTTAAGGAAAAAGATTTAATTATTGTCAGCCCGGGGGTTCCAGCCGATATACCTATTTTAAAAAAAGCCAGCCTTGCTGGAGTCCCAATTTGGTCCGAAGTTGAGCTTGCTTTCCGGTTTTCCCAGGCCCGTTTTATTGCAGTTACCGGAACAAATGGAAAAAGCACAGTTGCAAGTTTGCTGGGCAGGTATTTAAGGAATCTTGGGAAAAAGGTTGTAGTTGCGGGAAATATTGGGGTGCCTTTAATTAGTAAGGTAACAGACCTTGAGAAGGATGATTTAGTTGTAGCCGAGGTAAGTTCTTTTCAACTGGAGCTTACGGAAAAATTCCAACCGGAAATAGCTGTTATTTTGAATGTTGCCCCCGATCACCTAAACAGGCATAAAAACATGGAAAATTATTTCCAGGCAAAGAAAAAAATTTATCAAAACCAGGGAGAAAAACATTTTTTAGTTTTGAATTATGATAAC
>PUKG01000283.1 GCA_003550445.1 Halobacteroidaceae bacterium | reverse complement strand
TGGTTGAGGCTATGGAAGGGTTTAAGGTTGAGGAAAACCAGCTCAGGGTTTCCTTCCCGCCGAAAGAAGACCCTAAAATCAAAAATATCGACTCCGAACACGATGTTGCCTGTTATCTCTACTAAAAATAAAAAGGCGGCCAAAACGGCCGTCTTTTTTTTATCCATTTTTAACTTCTAAACGAAGTTTATCGGCAATATTTGCAATAAACTGAGAATTTGTAGGTTTTCCATTTTGAAAACCCACAGATTTCCCAAACATTTTTTGCATTTCTTTGAAATCACCCCTATCCCAGGAAACTTCAATAGCATGACGGATTGCTCTTTCCACACGAGAAGGGGTGGTATTGTATTTCTTTGCAACCAGGGGATAAAGTTTTTTGGTAACTGCACCCATTAGTTCTATCTCCTGAATTACCATAATAATTGCATCCCTGATATACCTGTAACCCTTTATATGGGCTGGAATGCCAAGTTGCTGCATTATTTTTGTAACCTTCACTTCCAGGTTGTCGTTCCTTTGAACTGCTACTGGTTTTTTTTCATAATATGTCTCACCTTTATTGCCATTTAGTTGCCTGATCCTTTCTGCAAGCAAATCCAAATCAAAAGGTTTTAAAATATAATATTTTGCTCCCAGATCCACCGCCCTCTGAATTACTTCCTGATGACCTAAAGAGGAAATTACAATTATTGTCAGATTGGAAACCTTACCATTTTTATTTAACTTTTCTAAGACACCAATCCCATCAACCTGGGGAATAACAATATCAAGAAGTAACACATCCGGGGTTTTTTCTTCAATAAGATCCAAACATTCAAATCCATTATTGGCAATCCCTACAACTTCAAAATCCTCCAATTGTTCAAAATAATCCTCAACCATTGCACAAAACCCTTGATAGTCATCTGCGAGTAAAACTCGAATTTTTTTCTGGTTCATCGAAAAAAACCACCTCCAAATTTTTTTCATTTATTTTTTTCTATATTTTATAAAAATCTCCTTTTTTCTGGAAATTATTTTTTTCACAAAAATAAGGCGTCCATCCGGACGCCCCCCAAAACCTTTTTTTAATCAGAATAACTTTCTTTCCTTTCCCGGGCTTTTTCAAGCATTTCCCGGGCATGGGACATGGCGGTTTCTGTTAAGTCTCCCTCAAGCATCCTTGCCAGTTCACGAGATCTATCTTCCTGGGGGAGGTCTACCACCCTGGTCCGGGTTTTCCTGTCGGTTATTTCCTTGTCAATAAAAAAGTGTTTATCAGCCATGCTTGCAATATGAGGCAAATGAGTAATTGTAATCACCTGGCGTTTGGAACCTATCTGGACCAGCTTCTCCGCTACTTTTTGAGCTGTTTTCCCTCCTATTCCGCTATCAATTTCATCAAAAATCATAGTTGGAACCTGGTCCTGGTCAGCAGTTAGAGCTTTCAAGGCCAGCATTAATCGAGAAATTTCTCCTCCTGAAGCTATTTTTGTCAGGGGTTTCAATTCTTCTCCCGGGTTTGGAGAAAGCATAAATTCCACCTGGTCAAAACCATGTTCCCAGAAGGAAACTTTTTCTTCTCCCACATTAATTCCATTTTGATCGGGAATCTTTTTAAAGTCTACTCGGAATTGAGTTTGAGGCATAGCCAACCCCTTTAGTTCTTCCACAAGAGAAGCAGCCATATTTTTTGCTGCCTTTTTTCTCTCCTCGGATAGCTTTTCAGCCAGACTTAAGAAATTTTTTTCAACTTTATTTATTTGCTGTTCCAGGCCCTCTGTTTTTTCTTGATTATCCTGGAGAGTTCTGAGCTCTTTTTTCCCTTCTTTTAGAAAATTGAGAACCTCATCAAAGGATGGCCCATATTTCCTTTTTAAATCATTGATCTCCCCAATCCGATTTTCAATTTCCCTTAATCGATTTTCATCAAAAACAACTTCCTCCGCATATCCTCTAAGCTCGCGGGCAAGTTCCTGCAGTTGGTAATAAGAACTCCTCAGTAACTCTTCGGAAACCTCCAGTTTGGGATCAATTGATTTTAATTCTTTTAGATCCTTGTGCATTTGTCCCAACTGGTCATTAATTCCCATTTCTATTTCCTCACCGCTTAGGAGAGCAAAAAATTCCTGGCACTTGGTATAAAGAAGCTCCACATTTGTTAAAATCTTATGTTCTTCTGCAAGTCTTTCTTCTTCTCCTGGATCCAATCCCGCTTCCTCGAGTTCTTTTATTTGAAATTCCAAAAGATCAATTCTTTGTTTACGGTCCTTTTGTGAAGAGCGCAATTGTTTCAGTTCCAGGCGGTGGGACTGTAAATTTCTGTAAACCCCTTTGATTTCTTTTTTCAGTTTCTTTAAATTATCTCCCCCAAACCCATCTAAAAACTCCAGCTGATTATCAACGGAAAAAAGCGACTGATGTTCATGCTGGCCATGAATATCAATCAGATGAGGGGATATTTCTTTTATTAAAGAAAGGGTTGAAATCTGACCATTTATTCGAACCCGGTTATTTCCTGACCGGGAAATCTCACGGCTCAAAAGAAGTTGATCATCCTCAACATCAACTCCTATTTCTTCAAGTTTTTTCTTTAGTTCAGGAAGGTTTTTAACGGCAAAAAGGGCCCGGATTTCAGCTTTTTCCGCGCCCGTTCGAATAAAATCGAGGGAAGCTCTTGCCCCCAGTAATAACTCCAGGGCTCCTATCAAAATTGACTTCCCGGCGCCAGTTTCCCCGGTTAAAATATTAAGCCCCGGGGAAAACTCAATGTCCTGCCTTTCAATGAGGGCGAAATTATTAATCCCCAGTTCAACCAGCACGTTAGCCAAACCTCCTATTCAATTCCTACAAGTTCCCGTAAACGGTGGACAACTTCTTTTCTATCACAATTTTCTTTCAAGGCCACAAAGATGCAATCGTCACCGGCAACACATCCCAAAACCTCTTTCCATTCCAGGTTATCAATTGCCGATGCAAGACCTCCTGCCGTTCCAGATAGAGTTTTTACAACCACCAAATTTCCAGTGGTTTCCACGCTTAAAACAAAATTTTTAAACATCTTTTCAATCCAACGAGCCATTTTGTATTTGTCAGCTTCGGGTGGCATTGCGTATTTGTAACTCCCATCCTCTATTGGAACTTTAATTAAACCAAGGTCTTTGATATCACGGGAAACAGTGGCCTGGGTAACTTCAATTCCTTCCTCTTCAAGAAACCGAGCAAGTTCTTCTTGAGTTCTTATTCTTTCATTTTTTACTATATTAATAATCTTTAAATGTCTTTTCCCTTTCATACTTTACCCCCTATCCCCCTTGTAATTCAGGCGTTTTTGGAGAATTTGATAAAAATCTTTCTCCGAAAACCGCACAAGGAGGGTCTTTTCTTCTGCAGCAGTTATCTTAACCACATCATCTTTAACAAGACGCAATCCTTCCTGACCATCAACTGTTAACATTACCCGGCGATCAGCCCGCCTGACTTTTATTTCAATTTTTTCCTCTTTACGGACAACCAGGGGACGCGCATGCAAGGAATGGGGACAAATGGGAGTTACAATTAATGCTTCAACCATCGGATGAATAATTGGCCCTCCAGCACTTAAAGAATAAGCGGTAGACCCGGTAGGACTTGCCACAATTAATCCGTCTCCGGGAAAAGTGCTGATAAAAATATTTTGGAGGTACAGATCGAGTTCAATAATTCGGGCAAAAGCTCCTTTGCTGATAACGATATCGTTTAACCCGAGTACCCGGGCAATTTCAAGCCCCCGTCTACATACCCAACCTTCAATCATTGACCTTTCCTCGACCCTATATTTTTTCTCCAGGATATTATCCAGGACAAGGTCTAAATCTTCAACCTCCATCTCGGTTAAAAAACCCATTCTCCCCAGGTTAAAGCCCAATATTGGGATATTTGAGCCTGCAAAAAACCTGGCTGTGTGCAAAAATGTCCCGTCTCCCCCGAGAATAAGGATTAAATCTGCTTCCTTGCGAAGCTGACGTCGGGAAAGAGCATTCCCTTTATCCTGAAGCCCCGGGGCATCTTCCTGGGAAATATAAACGGGCAAATCCCGCCCCTTCATTTTCCCAATGAGAGCTTCCGCAACCTGAAGGGCCTTTTTTTTATCTTCGTTTACAACTAAACCAATTTTCAAAAACAACACCTCTATCTTATCCCGAGATCCCTAAATCAAAAAGACTTTTGGAATTTATTTCTCCTTTTCTACCCTTCTGAGCCAGGAGAAAATACTCTTTATTGCCCGAAACACCGGGTAAACAGGATGGAAGGACCCCAATTAAACCCAGTCCTTCTTTTTCTTTACATTCAGCGACTTTTATTACCGCCCTTAGTTGGTCCTGTTCATTTCGAACAAGACCCTTTTTCCCCACCTTTTCAGGTCCAACTTCAAACTGGGGTTTTACAAGGGTGAGGAAAAATCCCCCGTCTTTTAACCCTTTTACCAGGGGAGCTATCACCATAGTTGCAGAAATAAAAGAAAGATCCAGAACAACCAGGTCAAGATCTTCTTCAATTATATCGGGAGAAAAGGACCTAAGGTTAAAATTTTCATAGACAATAACTCTTTTGTCTTCTTTTAATCCCTGATCAATCTGATCCTTTCCTACATCAAAGGCATAAATTTTCCGGGCTCCCCTTTCCAAAAGACAGGCGGTAAACCCACCAGTGGAGGCTCCTCCATCAAGAACAACCATCCCTTCGGCATCAAAACCAAATCCATCCAGAGCCCCGGAAAGTTTAATTCCCCCCCGGCCAGGATAAGGAGGCTGAGGGGCAACCTTTATGTCCACATCAATTCTAACCTTTGCTGAAGGTGTTTTTATTATTTCTTCCCCAACGGTAACTTCTCCTTTGCGAATGGCAGACTGAGCTTTATTTCTTGAAGAAAAAAGCCCTCTTTGTACGAGCAAAAGGTCTAATCTTTTCACCATACCCGGATTCCTTCTTTTTTTGGTTTTTTGAACTGGAAACCCAAAATTCTTCGATCCTGTCCGCCATATTTTCCACATCAAGACCATTTTCTCTCAAAAGCTCATCAATACTTCCATGGGAAACAAACCGATCAGGGAATCCCAGGTTCAAAGTGGGTTTTTCAACTTTCATTCTGCTCATTATTTCCAGGATACCCGAACCCATACCCCCGGCAAGGTAATTCTCCTCCAGGGTTACCACCATGGAAACATCCTCAACCCAATCTTTTAAGAGTTTCTGATCAAGAGGTTTAATAAACCTGAGGTCAGCAACCCCAACGGAATACCCCTTGTTTTCCAAAAGTTCTGCTACCTGGTAACCCTCCCAAACCATGCTTCCACTACCTAAAATCAGAATATCTTTTCCACTGCGGAGAATTTCTCCTTTTCCTTCAACAATGGGATGATCGCTGTTTAATGGAACCTTTGGAAGGCTTCCCCTGGGGTACCTGATAGCAACCGGACCAGAATATTCATGGGCCCAGGCAAACATTTTTTCCATTTCCCCCTGGTCACGGGGAGCCAGGATTGTCATATTTGGGATATGGCGGAGGAAAGAAAGATCAAATAGCCCCTGATGAGTTTCTCCATCAGCTCCCACAAGTCCTGCCCGATCAATTGCAAAAATCACGGGAAGATTTGGTAAACAAACATCGTGAATAATCTGATCATAGGCACGCTGCAGGAAGGTGGAATAAATTGCTACAACAGGTTTCAGTCCTCCCCTGGCCATACCAGCTGCAAGGGTCACCCCGTGTTGTTCCGCTATTCCCACATCGAAAAACCGATTAGGAAATCTTTTGGAAAACTCATTTAAACCTGTCCCATCAGGCATTGCGGCCGTAATGGCAACAATTTTTTCATCCTTTTCTCCCATTTCGCAAATAATATCACTAAAACAACTTGTAAAACTTTTTCCTTCCGAACCGGTTTTACCTTCTCCATTCTCCAGAATAAAGGGCCCCGTTCCATGGAAACGGGCGGGACTTTTTTCTGCGGGATGGTAACCCTTTCCCTTTTCGGTAATTGCGTGAACTAAAAGGGGACCATCAAGCCGCTTAGCTCGCTGAAAATACTGCCTTAAAGCGGAAATATCGTGTCCCGAAACAGGCCCTAAATAGGTAAAACCCAACTCTTCAAAGAAAACTCCGGGCAAAACAAGGTATTTAAGGCTATCTTTAATCCGGTCAGCAGCAAAGGCCATTCTGCCTCCAATAGCCGGAATCCTTTTCATTAAAAACTCAGCATCACTTCTTAATTTTTGATAAACGGGTTCGGTTCTGATCCGGGCAAGGTAATTTGCCAGGGCTCCCACGTTTTTTGATATTGACATTTCATTATCGTTAAGGACAACAATTATCTTTTTGTTTAAATGGCCAATGTGATTTAAAGCCTCTAAAGCCATTCCACCACTAAGGGCCCCATCACCTATCACAGCAATTATTTCGTGGTTTTCTCCTTTTTGTTCCCGGGCAAGGGCCAGCCCCATTGCGGCAGAAAGGGAGGTGCTGCTATGGCCTGTCTCCACAATGTCATGTTTGCTTTCGCTTGTCTTGGGGAATCCGCTAAGTCCTTTATATTTCCGAAGGGTTTCAAATTCTTTTTGCCTTCCAGTAAGGAGTTTGTGAGCATAACACTGATGGCCTACATCCCAAACAACTTTGTCCTGAGGGCTGGAAAATACCGAATGCATTGCTACAGTTAACTCAACAACACCAAGGTTGGAAGCCAGGTGACCCCCATTTTTGGAAACCACATCAATTATTCTTTGCCTGATTTGCCCCGAAATATTTCTCAATTCTTCGGGCCCAAATTCCTTCAATATTTCCGGTCCTTTTATTTCGTCAAGGTTGACCATTAACTTTGCCCTCCCTTTTTCCCTCCAGGAACAAAACTCTGAATCAGGGCAAGAAAATTTCCAACTGCCCCGATTATTTCATTTGCTCTGTTAATACCTATACCCTTACAAAAACCTTTACCCCCAACTGTTAAGGCCGCAGCTAAAGCAACAATGGAAATATTCAAAACTGCTTCACTTATATCAACTATAAAGGCCAGGCGGACCACCATTAAAGCCCCTAAGGCTCCACTAACAGTCCCACAAATATCACCAACAATATCGCTGCAAAAGGTGGCTACTCTGTCCGCATTCTGGACAAGTTGCAGACCTGTTTTAGCGCCAAAATCCTTTCTTGCAGCACGGGCATTGAATGGGGCAACATCAGCAGCGGCAGCAGCAACCCCGATCATGTCAAAAACAACTCCTACAGTTATAATAAAAAGAAAAACTATTGCGGCATAAATTGAAGCTAAATTTGCAACCGCCAAACGGGAAAAAGCCACCACCAGGATGGCAATAAAAAAAGTGGAAATTCCCATAGTTATTCCCGTCCGGAGGTTTTTGGTCAAAATTTTTCCCCCCAAAAAAATAATTCCAGGCGCATCGGCGGCAATAGACCGGATAAATGCTGCGGCTTAGGTCCAGCAGGCTTTCCCAGTGATCTCCAAAAGGTTGCCCTTTTGGCGGTTTCCCTTTAAATCACTCTGTAATGTCACCATGTACAGGGCTGGATTACCACTCAGACCACACTTCAATCCCCGGTCCATCCCCACAGCGGGACAGCCTAGAAGTTTTCCTTGACAGCCTTAATTACTCCCTAGCTTCTTTTGCAGTAAGGGTTTCAGAGGTAAAGGAACTGTTTCCTAGGGCCCCTGGGAAACAGAACTTAACGACCTCCTCTCCCCTTACCACTCAAAGCAGGCTACGCTGCAGCTACCTTGCGGTTTCTGCAGGTTCCCCGGATACCAGCTCCCGACTGGTCTCCGGGCCTCCGCGGAATCAGGGTCCACGCCCACATGCCATTGTGGATCGCCCCGAGTTCCTTAACTCCCAGCTGTGACCCCCGACTGGGCGTCAGTAGCCACAACCAGGAACTTCATCGATGTGCCCTTTGACGGATTTTTAGGCCCGCCTTCAGGAGTACAAAGCTGACTAGAATACTGCACCGCCGATGCGCAATTAATTATAACATAACCCCTTAAAACTGGCAATTATCACCTATCCCGGGAAAAAACAAAATCTGACAGTTCAATAAAAATTTTCCCCTTGTCCCCAAGCTTTGCCGCAGAAATATTAGCTGCCTGCCTTTTTTCCTCCGCTTTTTCCTTTGCTCCATCTAACCCAAGCAAGCCAGGATAAGTTGCTTTACCTAAAGAGGCATCTTTTTGGCCTTCTTTCCCCGTTTTTTCCGGGTCTCCAACAACATCCAGTAGATCATCGGTAATCTGAAACAATAAACCTAAATCCTGGCCATAAATTTCTAATGCTTCTAAGTCCTCCTCTGGAGCATTCCCGAGGATCCCCCCACTCAAAATAGATGCGGTAATAAGAGCCCCGGTTTTTTTTCTATGGATTTTTTCCAACTCACAAAGATTAATTTTCCGACCTTCCCCTTTGAGGTCCAGGTATTGACCTCCTACCATTCCCTCGGGGCCAGATGCTTTTACAACCTCTTTTATTGCCCTTTGAACTTTTTCCGGGGGAAAGTTTTCCCCCACCGAGTTCATCAACTCAAAAGCCAGTGTTAAAAGGGCATCCCCAACCAATAAAGCGTTGGCTTCACCATAAACCCGATGAGTTGTCAGTCTTCCCCTCCGAAAGTCATCATTGTCCATTAAGGGAAGATCATCGTGCACAAGGGAATAAGTGTGAATTGCTTCAATACCACAGGCAAAGGGCAGCACCTTTTCCTCCTCTGGGGAATACATTTTGAATGCCTGGAGGAAAAGAAAGGGACGAAGCCTTTTTCCATTGCCAGCAAGAGCATAACCTATTGCTTCTCCAAGTTTTCCCGGAATATTTCTATCTTCAATTATCCTGGGCAAATAGGTTTCTACCACCTGTTTGGTTCTTTTCATTTCCGCCATTATTTTCTTCATTTTCTTCCGGGGTTGCAAAAGGTTCTGTCTCTATTTCACCATCTTTCTCCTTTACCAGTTTTTCAATTTTACCCTGGGCCTCTTCAAGTTTTTTCTGGCAAAGGCGGGAAAGGCGGACCCCTTCCTCAAAAAGTTCAAGGGATTCATCAAGTTTCAAATCCCCACTTTCAAGTTTTTCAACTATTCCCTCCAGTTTTTGCAGGGCCTCTTCAAAATTTAATTTATCCTTTTGCTTTGCCCCCATTTCCATCCTCCTTGTCTTGATTGTCCCGAGTAGAAACAACATTAGCTTCAGCCTCACCCCGGGAGAAAATAATTTTTACCCGATCTTCCTTTTTTAGTTGCCGGTAATCCTTATAAACTTTTTCACCAGAAATATCAGTACAGATGCTGTACCCCAAGCCGAGAATTTTAAGTGGGCTTAATCCTTCCAGACGAGCAACCCTTGTTTGCAACCTTTCTCTTTCCATTTGCTGATCATGTTTGATTTTTGTAGCCATCTTCGTTTCCAGGTCATCCAGGATCTGTTGGCGCCTTTCAATTATTTCTTCAAGAGGACGAAGAAAAATCCTTTTCTGTCGAAGGGTTTCAAGCTCATTTTCCCTTCTTTCCAGGAGGTCAAAAAGACCCTTCTTTAACCTTCTTCTATATTCTTTTATATC
Organism: Halobacteroidaceae bacterium; assembly: GCA_003550445.1. Taxonomy (GTDB): domain Bacteria; phylum Bacillota; class Halanaerobiia; order B1SED10-174; family B1SED10-174; genus T1SED10-26. The sequence continues at coordinate 14,990 of PUKG01000283.1, read as the reverse complement.
TTTTATTATTTCCCGGTGGTCGGGAACAACCATTTCTGCGGCAGCAGAAGGGGTAGGAGCCCTGCTATCAGCCACAAAATCAGCAATGGTAAAGTCTCTCTCGTGGCCAACAGCGGAAATAACGGGTACGGGGCAGGCATAAATTGCCCGGGCCAAAACCTCTTCGTTAAAAGCCCAGAGTTCTTCCAGTGACCCTCCCCCTCTTGTTACAATAATTACATCTACGTCAGTCCGGGAAAGTTTTTCCAGAGCGTTAGCAATTTCCTCTCCTGCGCCGTCACCCTGAACCCGGGCAGGAGCAAGAAGTAACGAAGTACCTGCAGAACGCCTCCGAAAAACCGCGAGTATATCCTTTATTGCCGCCCCTGAAGCTGAGCTAACAACACCTACTTTTTGCGGAAAAGGAGGAAGGGGCTTTTTGTGCTCCTCCGCAAAAAGCCCTTCTTCCTCCAGTTTCTTTTTGAGCTGTTCAAAAGCCAGGTGTAAAGCACCTACTCCAGCAGGTTCCATATCCTGAACATACAGCTGATATTCTCCGCGTTGCTTGTAGATATCAATAAAGCCCCGGGCCATCACATCAAGGCCATCCTCCATTTTAAACTTGATTTTCTCGGCCTGACCTTTGAAAAATACCGCCCTTAACCGAGATTCTTTGTCTTTTAGGGTAAAGTAGCAGTGCCCGGAGTAATGCTTGTGAAAATTAGATATCTCTCCTGCAACCCAAAGGTCACTTAACAGTTCTTCCCGCCGCAAAACACCCTGCAGGTAGCTGGTGAGCTCGCTAACGGTAAGGACTGTTTTATCCATGGGTTTTAAAAGATTCCAGGGTGTTCTGTAATAGCATAGCAATTGTCATGGGGCCAACACCGCCTGGGACAGGGGTAATAAGGCTGGCAACTTCTTTTGCTTCATCAAAAGCAACATCCCCAACAAGTTTTTTCTCTCCTACCCTGTTAACTCCAACATCAATAACCACTGCGCCTTTTTTAATCCAGTCTCCCTTGATCATTTCAGGGCGCCCGACAGCTGCAACAACAATATCAGCTTCTCTTACAACTCCCGGCAGATCCTGGGTCCGGGAATGACAAATTGTTACAGTAGCATGGCGCTGGAGAAGTAGTAAGGCAGCGGGCTTACCAACTATGTTGCTTCTTCCAACAACAACGGCTCGCTTTCCTTTTATTTCAATTCCCGACCGATCCAAAAGTTCAATTACACCCCGCGGGGTACAGGGAACAAAACTTGGATCACCGGTCATTAAGCGTCCTACATTAAAGGGATGAAAACCGTCAACATCTTTTTCAGGGTCAATAGTGTAAAGGACTTCCTGCTCATCCAATCCATCAGGTAAGGGAAGCTGAACCAGGATACCATGAATCTCATCATCTTCATTTAGCTGTTTAACCAGATCGAGAAGTTCAGTTTGTGTGGTGTTTTCGGAAAGACGGTGGGTTCGGGATAAAAATCCTGCTTCTTCACAGGCTTTCCCTTTCATTTTCACATAGGTTGCGGATGCGGGATCTTCCCCCACCAGTACTACAGCAAGACCTGGAATTTTTCCTGTTTTTTCTTTCAGTTCAGCAACTTCCTTTTTTAGTTCCGCTCTGATTTCCTTGGCAATTTGCTTTCCATCGATAAGATTTGACATGCAATTTCCTCCTTTGATTTCCCGGACGATTTTATTTTTTATTCGTCCTTTTTCTTTTTCCAGTCCAGGGCTCCTACAGGGCAGGCTTCAACGCATTCACCGCATTCTGTGCAGTTTTCAGGAAGGGTCGTGTTGAAAGCAGTTTCAACTTTTGTTTTAAAGCCCCGGTTTTTGAAGCCCAGGAGATAGTCATTTACAACCTCGCTACAAATTTTTACACAAATTCCGCATTTTACACATTTTCCGTTATCAAGGATAATATGTGGATGTCGGGCATTATAGGTTGGTTCACCCTTTTCTCCTCCAAAGGTTTCCGGATGAGCACCATAGACTTCGGAATAATCTTTTAAGCGGCAATCATTTTTTGCTGTGCAGCTGCACTCGATACAGCGCTTTCCTTCTTCATAAATTTCTTCTTCAGTAAAAGTATGGCTTACTTCCTTAAATGTTGAGGTTCTTTCTTCCAGGGGAATCAGGCGCTGAGGAACCCTTCCCATTTCTTCCGGGTCAAACAGGAAAACAAGATCATCCTCTGAAAGGCTCTGCCAGTGTCCGCGGGAAACATTAATCTGGCGGGGCAGTTCACATTTTTCCCCCTTCAGGTAAGCAAGAACTCCCAGGGCAGTCCTTCTCCCACCTTCAACAGCTTCCACTACAGTAGCAGGGCCGCTAACACAATCTCCAGCAGCAAAAACATTACCTTCTGCACGACAATCAGCTTCCTCCACATCTACGTCTCCCCACTTGTTTGTAGGAAGTCCATCGGGAGCTATTGTTTTCTGCCCAATTGCAGCAATTACAGTATCAGCAGCAACTTCAAATTCACTTCCTTCAATTGGGACCGGTCTCCTTCTTCCTGAAGCATCGGGTTCCCCCAATTCCATCCGCAAGCATTCCAGGACCAGTTTCCCATTTTCCCTGCGCAGTTTAATGGGCTGGGTTAGAAAATTAAATTGGGCTCCTTCTTCCCTGGCTTCATCAATTTCTATCTGCTCGGCAGGCATCTCTTTTTCCGTCCTGCGGTACATACAGTGGACCGGCTTGTCTGTAAGTCGTAAAGCACTACGTACACAGTCCATTGCCGTGTTTCCACCGCCTACAACAATTGTTTCTCCAGGATCTTCTCCCTGCCAGTTTTTACGGGCTAATTCTTCCAGCCAGTCAATTCCTCCTCTGGCAAGTTCCTCACCTTCAGTCCTCATGCCTGTTGCACTCCATGATCCTACTGCAACAATTACCGCGTCATATTCCTTCTTTAGTTCCTCAATCTCGATATCCTTACCCAGTTCCTTATTGCAGAATATTTTTATTCCACCCATTTTTTCAAAGTGGGCAATCTCCCTATCAAGGGTTTTTTTGGGCAATCGGTATTCAGGAATTCCATAGCGAAGCATTCCACCAGTTTCGGGCAATTTTTCATAAATATCAGAAGCTACACCTTCTAACCTGAGAAAATAGGCTGCTGCCAGCCCTGCAGGTCCAGACCCAATAATTGCAACTTTTTGACCTGTCAGGTCTTTACGTTCCTCCATATATTCATCATAATAGAGGTCAGCGGAAATCCGCTTAAAATCATTAATTGCTACCCCTTCATTATCAAGAGCATTTCGCCTGCAGTCCTTTTCACAAAAACGGGGACAAACCCTACCAATTGATAAAGGTAAGGGAATTCTCTCCTTGGCAATTTCCAGGGTTTTCCTTAAGTCGCCATCACGCCCGGCCCGTACATATTCTTCTACCCGGGCATGAGCCGGGCAGGAAATTGTGCAGGGCGCTTCACAATCTCCGGTATGCTCGGAAAGGAGTAGGTCAAGTGCACTACGCCGCATATCCCGAACAGCATCGCTGGAAGCATCGACTTCCATACCATCCTGGGCAATGGCTGAACAGGATGGCATCCAGTTACCATTTTTCCCTTCCCTAACAATGCAAACAAAACAGGAGGTGGTCTGGCTAATTCGATCCTCGTGGCACATTGTCGGGATCTCTATTCCATTTTCCCTTGCAACTTCAAGTATTGTCTGACCTTCGGGGGCAATAACTTCTTTTCCATCTATTTTTAATTTAATTTCTGACACTGACTTCCCCTCCTTTCGCAATCCGAGCTATTGCATCTACCGGGCAAACCTCAATACAACTATTGCACCGGGTGCAAACCTCGTTATCAACAACATAATCTTCGCTTATACAGTCAACGGGACAATTTTTTATGCACTGCCCGCATTCAATACAGGTTTCCTGGTCAATGAAAACATCTACCAAGGCTTTGCATTCCATGGCAGAGCAAAATCCTTCTTCCACATGTGCCAGGTACTCATTGTTAAAATATTTTAGGGTTGAAAGAACCGGATTGGGGGCAGTTTGTCCCAGCCCACAAAGAGACCCCCGGATAATTTTATTACCCAGGTCACTAAGAAGTTCAACATCCTCCGTGCTACCTTCTCCCCCTGTAATTCTTTCCAGGGTTTCTAACATACGCTTGGTTCCGATCCTGCAAAAAGTGCATTTCCCGCAGCTTTCCCGAGTGGTAAATTCCAGGAAATAACGGGCTGTTTCTACCATACAGCGATCATTACCTATAACAATTAACCCACCAGAACCCATTATTGCCCCAAGGGAGGTCAAGGAATCATAATCAATTGGAGTATCAAAGTGATCTGCAGGGATACATCCACCACTGGGCCCTCCAATCTGAACGGCTTTTACGCTTCCTGGTTCAGCCCCTCCAATATCATAAACAACCTCGCCAATTGAAATCCCCATCGGGACCTCGACAAGTCCCGAATATTTTAAGTCTCCGGCCAGGGCAAAAAGTTTAGTTCCGGTACTGTTTTCAGTTCCAGTTTCAGCGAACTTGGCTCCGCCCTCCCTGACAATAAAGGGTACGTTGGCAAAGGTTTCAACATTATTAATTGCCGAGGGATACCCATGGAAACCATAATCTGTTGGATAGGGTGGTCTGTACCGAGGAGTTCCCCTTTTTCCCTCTAGCGAATGGATAAGAGCTGTTTCTTCCCCGCAAACAAAGGCTCCTGCGCCCTCTTTAACCATAATGTCTACGGGCTCTCCATCAATAATATTAAGACCCTCTTTTTCTATTTGTTCAATTGCGATATTTAAGTTTTTTACTGCCAGGGGGTATTCTGCCCGGCAGTAAATAAATAACTTGCGGGCTCCAGTTGCTTTTGCCCCAATGAGCATTCCCTCAATTACCTGATGGGGAAGGGATTCCATAAGGGTTCTATCCATAAAAGCCCCAGGATCACCCTCATCAGCATTGCAAATCAAAACTTTTTGTTCACTTTCTTTTGCAGCAAGGAAGCTCCACTTAAGGCCGGCAGGAAATCCTCCACCACCCCGGCCTCTAAGCTTTGAGGTTTTTACCTCTTCAACAATTTCATCTGGCTTCATTTCCAGAGCTTTTTTAAGTCCCTCGTAACCCTTATGATCTTTATATTCATCCAGGGAGGTAGGAACTATTTTCCCGGCAAGAGAGGTAATTAATAACCTTTCTTTATCAATCCTGAGATTATGAGGTTGGAAGCGGGTAAATTCATCCAACTCCAGGAGTTTTTGCAAATCTTTTTCTTTTGGCTGAACTTTTTCAAAAATATAGTTCCCGGAATCTGTTTCTACTTCTACAAGAGGTTCGGCATAGCAATGGCCGATACAACCAACTTCCACCACCTCTTTATCCTGAGCAATTTCTTTTAATAACTCCAGAACTTCGCCTGCTCCGGCGGCAATACCGCAGCTGGCCATTCCAACTTTTATTCTTTTTATCATGCTCCAGCTGCCTCCTTTTTCTTATAGTCTGCAATAATTTTTAGAAGTTTTTTTCTATCCAGTTTTCCGTAAACCTTGCCATTGATACTTATTACCGGGGCTAAACTGCAGCAGCCCAAACAGGCAACGCTTTCCAGAGAAAAAAGACCTTCTTCATCAGTTTCCCCGTCTTTAATCCCAAGATCATCTGTTATCCAATTCAAAATCAAGGTTGACCCAATAATATGACAGGCCGTTCCATCGCAAACCATAATCTGGTATTTCCCCGGAGGAACCCTTTTGAACTGGGTGTAAAAACTAACTACTCCTTCAACCTCGACTACTGGAAGGTCAAATTCTTCCGCGATTCTCTCTATAGCCGCATCAGAAATGAAACCCTCTTTTTTTTGCTCCGTTTGTAAGACTTTAATCAAGTTCGACTTTTCCATGACTTTTTCTTTGCTCATATTTTTCCTGCCCTCCTTGCAACCAAAAATTTTCAATCCTCCCAAAACCAATCCTAAATTGCCATACTTATAATCTTTTTTCTAATAAACACCCACCTTTTCCAATTCGTCATAAACCATTTTATTCCTGCCAAAAAAACCAGATATTCCTTGACAACAAGGGCTCAATAATTTATATTATATTTGTAAGCCGAAGTGGCGGAATTGGCAGACGCGCACGATTCAGGGTCGTGTGAAGTTACCTTCGTGTGGGTTCGAATCCCACCTTCGGCACCATTTAAAACAAAGCTCCCTTTTGGGAGCTTTTTTGATTCGGGGAAAAATTCAAACCTCAAGGACAACCTACCCCTCCCCCCAGGGTTCCATTTTCCTTTTCATTTTTTCGGCTTTACTCAGACTCCTTTTCAAATACTCAGGAGCCCGGGAATTTTCCAAAATACATTTCGCTGTCTGCCAGAAAACTTCTTCTACTTCTTCCAGGTCCCGGGGGTAAGCTTCTCCGCTTTTATGCCGGCACAAAAAAACCAGATCAAAAACTGGTTGCCCATCATCAGTAAAAAAAACCTTACTCTCGAGGTAATCCATTCTTTCTTCTACCTTAATTCCTACCTCTTCCTCAATTTCCCGGCGTAGAGTTTCTTCGGCTATATCCTCGAAACCATCTTCCTCTGGTAACTCCAATTTCCCACCCACCAAAGCAAGGGTTCCGGGAGCATATTCTTCCTTTTTGCTCCTTTTTATTATTAGCCATTTATCTCTGCGGAAAACTGCTCCCTCAACATTAACAATAAAATTGGAATTTTTCATTTTTCCTCCTAAAAATTTTAAATCTGGGCAAAGAAAACAAGGAGAATAACTGCAATTACAAGGGTTACTGCCAGGATTATCATATCAAAATTCAAATTGAGAAGGCTCCACTTACCCCAGCCAGCATCTGCTGCAGCCTTTTTCTTATCTTCTTTTCTTTTCTTTTGCTCTCTTCCAATCTTTTCCTGTTCTTTATCCAATCCTTCAACTGTTTGGATATTTCCTGTAAGATACTGAAAAATCCCTTCAAGCCTTTGGACAAGCCGGAAATGGGGATAGCTTTTTTCCTCAACGCTTTCCCTGCTTAAACCCTTTTCTTCAAGGGCCATTAAACGGGAAAAAAGTATTTCCAGTCGGTTCTTTTCTTTTTCGGAAAGATCTTCTTCTTCCATCATTTTAGCAACCCTCTTGCTAAAATCTTCCACACTCCCAATAAAATCACGAGAGTCCACGTCTTCTTTATCAACAGGTTGCAAAACGCCTTCCCCTGTTAACCAGTCCCAGAAACTTTGCAGATCAGACTCTTTTTCTTCCTTGTTCCCGTAGTCAAGGATAATTTCTAAAAGTTTTCGTTTGTCCTGCTCTTCCGTTACTTTTAAGGCAAACCCTGAAAATAGTTCATCGGTTCCCTTTCCAATTGCATCCACATATCCGTCCAGATGGGTAATAAAAGGCAATCCTTTTTTGTAACCTTCAACCAGGGCTCCACCAAAACCCATCAATCGATTATTAATGAAAAAATAAACTGCTCCAAGGATAGCTCCCAGCCCGCTAATAACCGGGTCAATAAATAACTTTTCAATTGAAACCCAACGGGGTAGATCAATCTTTTTCTTAACCAGGAATAAATTAAGACCTGTTAAACCAAGGCCCATAAGGAAAATTTTAAAAGCTCCCTGTAGATCATAAGCATTAAAAAAATGATAACCGGCAAGCTTATAATCAACAAATTCCCAATCCAGATTAAAAGCTCCCGCAGCCGGGAAAATTATACTTTCCATCGTAAAAGTGGGAAATAGGCCAATAAACAGCATAACCCCAGTTAAGGCAATAAATATTCCCTGAACCAATGGTTTCTCCTTTTCCCCTGAAAAACCGGTTTCCCTGGGGGCAAAGAAAACATTATAAATCAGTTTTATACAATAAGCCGTCGTTCCTGCAGCCCCAATATTAAAAACCGTTTCCGCATAACCGTAAATCACCATTTGAGTTTCGCTTTCCGCAAAAGTAAGGGCATGGTGAATCATGGTTTTGCTGGGATATCCATTGAATAAAGGTAATCCCATTAAACCCGCAGCAGAAACAACTGCAAGTATAGTTGTAACTGGCATTTTCCGCCATAGGTTTCCAAGACGATAAATATTTAATTCTTTAGTCCTTAGGAAAATATACCCCATAGCGAGAAATAGGCTGCCTTTAAAAAGGGCATGGTTTAATACATGATAAAAGGAGCCCAAACCTCCCATAACACCTGTTTCAGCCATTATGGCTCCCCCACCAAGGCCAACCATTATATACCCCGCCTGGCTGACACTACTGTAGGCGAGTATCCTTTTCCCGTTGTGCTCAAAAAAAGCTAAAAGAGATCCCAAAACCATTGTTAATAAACCAAAACCAAGAATTACTTGTCCAAAAGTCAGGGTGGGAGCCATAAGGAAAATCAAGCGAATAATCCCAAAGACACCGCATTTTTTCAAAACTGCCGAGAGGATAGCACTTCCCGGCGCGGGAGCTGCAACGTACCCTTGAGGAACCCAGAAATGAACCGGTACAAGGCCTGCTTTTATTGCAAACCCGAGCAACATACCTCCAATAATAATTAAATCAACTGTAGTGCCTCCAGCAAGAGCTCCAGCCAGTTCACCATACATTAAAGTTCCCAAACGGTGGTAAAGTAAAAAAAGGCCCAAAAGAATGGTTAAACCGCCAAGAACCCCAATATAGATATATTGTTTGCCAGCTCGATGAGCCTCCTGGGTTTCCTCATGAATTACTAAGGGAAATGAAGCAAAGGCCATAATCTCGAAAAAAACGAACATGGTAAATAAGTCCCCGGCCAGAAATACGCCAAGGGTCCCGGTAAGGGATATGAGGGAAAAGAAGAGGAATCGGGTGGAATTATGGCTTTTTTGCATATAATCAAAACTGTAAAGAGTATAAAAAAACCAAAGCCCCAGGGTCATAATGGCCAGAAAAACCCCCATATAATCTGGAGCAAGGACAAATCTAACACCCAGAAACCCCTCCCAAATAAATTCTATTGATTCCCCTAAGGCAACAATAACGGCCCCGATAGCAATTCCTATTGCTCCCAGGGCCAATTTATGCCCGGTCTTAAATACCCTTATTTTAAAAAGGGCGCCAGCTGCCAGAAGGGGAGCAAATATTGCGGTTATAAGCAATGCATTTTGCATGCTCGGCCCGATTGCGTTAACCATTGTATCTACATCCTTCCTTAATGCTGGAAAAGGGCCCGTGCAGAAAATTCGGCAAGAACAAGTGGTAAGTTAACGGGAAGAATATTAAATATGACCAGGCTAAGGGCCAAAATTAGAATAGGAACCAACATACTTGCTCTGACCTCGTCATAACGCAACATGTCCCCATAAAGCACTGTTCCTTCTTCGGGTTTTCTAAAATAGGCCAGGATAACAATTGGCAGGTAATAAAGAGCATTAAGCATACTACTGATTAAAAGGACCACCGCGTACCCCGGCTGTCCGGCATCCAAAGCACCGAGGGCAAGAGCCCACTTACTTACAAAGCCGTTCAAAGGCGGAATACCTATCATTGCCAGGGCCGCAAGAGTAAAGGCCCCCATAGTATATGGCATTTTTCGTCCAACCCCAGCCATCTGGCTAACGTACTTAATGCCTGTTTTGGTAATAATTGCTCCTGCAGTTAAAAAGAGAGTGCTTTTTATAGTAGCATGGCTAACAATGTGAAAAATATCACCAGCCAGGCCACGCTCGGTTAAAAGGGCTCCTCCCATAAGAATATATCCTATCTGGCTGATACTGGAGTAGGCAAGGCGCCTTTTAAGATTATCCTGGACCAGGGCTGCCATTGATCCATAAATTGTTGTAATAGCTGCAAAAATCAAAAGGATAGTGGGCCAACCCGTGTCCTGCATCATTTCAATACCATAAACATTATAGGTTACCCTAATTATTCCATAGGCACCGGTTTTAATCAAAATACCTGAAAGTAATGCGCTTGCAGGTGAAGGAGCTACCGGGTGGGCTGCAGGCAACCAGGTGTGTAGCGGAAATAAACCTGCTTTGAAACCAAAACCAATAATAAAAGCGACAAAGGCAATCAGGGAGACAATATTTGCATCGGGAATGATCCCCAAAGAACCAAGATCAAGGGTTCCCGCAAGCTGGTAGGTAATTATTACCCCGGTGAAAACCAGGATCCCACTGAGAATTGTTACCATCAGATACCGGGAGCCAGCTTTAAATGCTTCGGGAGTTTCAGCGTGAATAACAAAAAGGTAACCGGAAAAAGCCATAACCTCATAGAACAAGAAAAATGTGTAAAGATTCCCTGAAAGGAAAACCCCCAGGGCACCGGCAAGGGTAAAAACATGGACAGGGAAATAGCGGTTTGGGGCATGGTCATCCTTAAGGTATTGTAAACAATAAATTGAGGCCAAAAGCCACACTCCTGCTGCAACAACAGCAATTAAAAAACTTAGGGTATCTACCCTGAATGTAATGGTAAAAGGGTACATGGCCACCAGGTAATTTGCAACAAGGGTTTCTCCCCGGAGGACAAAAAACCCTAAAAAGGCCATTACCGCAAAAGTAAGGGCAGTCCCGCTAATAAAAATCCAATTGCGTAACAAAAAAGATTTCTTTTGGAAAATCCCGACCAAAGCAGTGAAAATAATTGGTATTAAAACGACCAGTCCCGGTAAATGCGAATATGTTTCTACTCCCTGTACCATCCCAGTTGCCTCCTCCTGTTAATTCGTAGTGTTTTTATTATTGACCCAAAAGATGCTGGGCCGCGTCTGAAGCAATTTGTAGGGGAACAAAAGGTAATAACCCTAAAATAATTATTCCCGCAGCCAAAATTACAATAGGCAAAATCAAGGTAATAGGCGCTTTATCAATTTGTGTTTCTTTTTGCGAGTCTCCTCCCAAAAAGGCCTTTATTAAAACAGGCAGGTAATAAAGACCATTTAACAGACTACTTAAAATAATAACAAGCAAATACATTAATCCGGCTAGACCACCATATTCCAAAGCACCTAAACTTATATACCATTTGCTAATAAACCCATTTAGCATGGGAATCCCCACCATAGCAAAAGCCCCAATCCCAAAACAAATCATAGTAATTGGGAATTCTTTACCCACTCCTCCTAGTTCATCAATATTGCTGGTCTTTTTCTGGTAAATAATAACTCCGCAGCAAAGGAACATCATCGATTTGATTAAAGCATGGTTAAGAATATGCAGAACTGCTCCGGTTACGCTAAATCCAGTTACAAGACTGAGTCCCAGGAATATGTACCCGATCTGGGCAACGCTTGAATAGGCAACAAGCCTTTTAATATCCTTTTGGTTTAAAGCCATTATTGAACCCATTATAATTCCTGCAACTGCCATAATCTTCAATATCGTAAAAAGGGGGGTTGTAGAAAGCATTTCAATTCCATATAAGTTAAAAAGAACCCTGGTCAGGCCCACAATATAAACCTTAGCGGCAAGGCCTGCAAGAAGGGCGCTTGAAGGCGAAGGAGCATAAGAGTAAGCATCTGGAAGCCAGACATGAAGGGGGAAAAGTGCTGCCTTAACTCCAAAACCAACAATAAAAAAAGCCTGTGCCAAAAGGGCAACTCTGGGATATTCCTGGATAGCATTAATTACTTCTTGACCGGCAAAAGTCATATTCAAGTGCCCGGTTATCATATAAATCAGGGCAATCCCAAAAAGAATTGGACCAGAACCAAGAGCAATCATAATCAGGTATTTAAAGCCTGCTTCAACAGCCAACCGATTATTCCGAATAGCTACCAGGGCGGGACCGCAAAGAGAAACAATCTCAACCATAACGTACATGTTAAAGAGATCATTTGTAATTACCATCCCCACCATTGCCCCGGCTATCAACAAAACAAGGGTATAAAACCAACCTCTCAAAGCATAATTAATTTCCCTTTGAATATGCCGCCAGGCAAAAACAAGAACCAAAAATCCAATCCCGGTAACTATAACAGCCATATAGGCCCCTAGAAGATCTGCAACAATTTCTATCCCCCAGGGCGGAGCCCAGTTTCCCAAATGATAGTGAATATTCCCTTCCTGGACAACCCGAAAAAGCAATATTATCGAAAAAACATGGGAAAGCCCCATTAAAAACAGGGATATATAAGGAATTAGCTGGTTTTTAAAGCGGCCAACTATGGGCATAATAAAAGAACCCAAAAGGAGTTGAACCACAATTAGAACCGGTAACTGATATATCATTCTCTTTCTCCTCGCAGCATAACAATTTCATCAGCATCCAGGGTTCCATAAAACTGGTAAAGTTTTACCATTAAGGCAAGGGCAAATGCAGTTATACTAACCGAAACAACAATACCTGTTAGGATTAAGGCTGACGGGAGGGGATTCATGTAGGGGCCTCCTTCTGCCCCTCGCCCCATTATCGGAGCCTGGCCCCCCTCAACATAACCCAGGGCAACAAAAAACAGAAAGATTGATGTTTCCATTATGTTAATCCCAATAATTTTCTTTAAAATATTGGAATGGCTTAATGTAGTATAAAAACCAACCATAAAAAGAATAAGGGCATAATAAAAAAAGTAATTCTGGCCCAGGGCAATAATTGCTTCGGCCATCCTTAATCCTCCTCAACAAGTGAATAATAAAGGCTAACAACAGTTACTGCAACTTTAATTCCGATTCCAAAAGAAAGCAGGGGAATTAAGCCTCCACTGATTAAATACCCAGGAGTGCCAAGGGGAATTCCAATCTGGCCATTGGTAAGAAAGTTACCCCCAACCATAATCCCCAAAAGCCCAAGGGCAACATACCAGATAGCGCCCAAACTTTCAAACAATGATGCCCGTTCATGGGAAAGTTTTTCCAAACCCTGAGAAGCGTCAAAGGTAAGGGCATACAAAACCATGCTGGCCGCAACAATAGTGCCTCCAGCAAACCCCCCCCCCGGACTCAGATGGCCCGCGGTAATTACGTAAAACCCATAAACCTGAATAAAGGGAATAACAAATCTAACAACTATCTTTAGAATCAGGATCTCCTGCATCCTCATCGGTTAAACCCCTTTCCCTGTCTTCAGGACAAATAACACCTAAACGCAACCTATTCAAAACAGTTAAAACAGCAGCAATAGCCGCAAATAGAACAGTTACTTCTCCAAGTGTATCGTAAGCCCGGTAATCAGTTATTATCGCAGTAACTATATTCTGGGCACCGGTTTCACGGACACCCTGGTTAATGTAGCGTTCACTGACAACGTTATGGGCAGGGTTGTTAATATCCCCAAAAGTGGGCATTTCGGCAACTACAAGCAAAAGAGCAATGCCAAGAACCAGGGTCAGGAAAACAGGGATAATCTGTCTCATTACTCATACCTCCCCGTTTTACTTATTGTAGCAATCATAAGTATTGTAGTTACTCCGGCCCCCAGAGCGGCCTCTGTAATTGCAACATCTGGAGAACCCAGTTGCAGCCAAATAATTGCCATCAGAAGACTATAGGCAGCATAAATAATAACAGCACCTAAAAGATCTCGGGTCCGAACTGCAGCCAGAGCACATAAAACCAGAATGCTTAACAAAAGAAGATCTAAAACAGCCATTAATCCTCACCAGCCTTTTGCCGGGCTAACTGCCCTGTCCAGTCAACAATCGTATCATAAGAAGCACGGGCAATTATATGGCCAGCGGTGGGGTTAGTTATCCAGATAAAAATAATCATAAATATAAGTTTGACCCCAGCCGAAGAAAGTCCTTCATAGATAACCAAAGAGGCAAGAACCAAACCTACCCCCAGAGTATCACTTTTTGTATTAGCGTGGAGGCGGCAAAAAACATCGGGAAGGCGCAAAACCCCGATTGTCCCTACCGTAAAAAAGAATACACCCCCAAACAAGAAAATCATAACAATAATTTCCCGCATCTCCTGTTCCTCCTAAAGCCTCTTCAGTTCCAAATATTTAGCCACACAAATTGTTGCCGTATAACCAATAAGGGTATATGTTATAGCAACATCGAGGAAAAGTTCTTCATGGTACATAAAAGAAACCAGGGCCATTACAGCAATTGTTTTACTGGTAATCATATTGATAGCCACAACCCGATCTCCAGGGGTGGGGCCAACAGCAGCCCTGTAAAGGCAGAATATTACATTTAACATGAGCAAAATGGCAGCTACTAAAAAGGCGGTTTCAATCATTTTTATCTCCCCTCAAATTCCACAAGCGCCTTTCCAACAGGGTTTTCCGGGAAATGAGCAACCATGTCCTCGGTTAAAAAATGAACCAAAATCTTCTCATCATCGACATCCAAAGTCAAAGTTCCCGGAGTAAGGGTGATAGAATTTCCCCAAAGAACCTGTGTCACAGGGTAACGCATAACCTGTTTTACCTCTACAAACTGTGGTGTTATCATCAGCCTGGGACTTAAAACAATCTGGACAACCTGAATATTGGCTTTAAAAATTTCTCTAATTAAAATTAGTACAAACCGCAGGAAAAAAAATCCCCGAGCAAAAAATGGAGGTCTTTCCTCTTTTTTTATTATTTCCGGAGCCATAAATATGGCAACAAAAAGAGCAAAGGTAAAACCCAATATCAGATTAACCCAGTTCAAGCTCCAGGATATAAGCAACCAGAAAATGTATAGAATTAGGGTCATTCCAAGAACATCTTTTGAAAAGACCATTCACATAACCTCCGTTACCCAAAACAGTCCTCTTACTATTTTAGTGCAAATAATTCAATACTGCAACCAGAAACTTCCTCCCCAATTTATCCCGCTTAAAATTCCTCTTTAATCCAAGTAAAACAGCAGAATTCCTCGAAAATTAAATGCAATTTAATCGGAATAGATAAAATTGTTTAAAGGAGAAAAAATTCCTGTTTTTTCGTTATGCCCAAAAACAAAATCCCTCTTTTTTTGTTTTCTACCAAAATTGGTTTTAACCTGCAAAAAAGGAGGGGTAATCCCCTCCTTTTTTCTATTCAGCCTTTTTTATTTTAACTCCACAAACTTTGAATTCCGGTATTTTAGCAACAGGGTCTAAAACAGGGTTGGTTAAAACATT
>PUKG01000111.1 GCA_003550445.1 Halobacteroidaceae bacterium | reverse complement strand
AGCTCGGCAATTTTATTTGCTGCATTGCGAATTCCTGTACTGTCTTCAGCCTGCTCCTCAATGTTATCAACAATATTTTTCACCTTCCCGGTGATTTTATCAACTTCACCTTTGATTTCCTGGAAAGCATCTCCGGCTTCTTGTACTGTTTTGGCTCCTTGCTGGACTTTTTCACTTCCCTTTTCACTGTCCTGAACGGCCTGTGATACCTGTTCCTGGATCCCTCTAACAAGTTCAGTAATATTTTGAGTTGCTTCCTGGGATTCTTTTGCAAGTTCTCCAATGGAGGAGGCAACCACGTTGAAACCACGACCGTGCTCCCCTGCTCTTGCAGCTTCAATTGATGCATTTAAAGCAAGAAGGCTGGTTTGTTCAGCTATATCATCAATGGTTTCAATTATTTCTCCGATCTGGTTTGCAGAGTTTCCAAGTTCAGAAATGTTCCCTGCAAGTTGTTGAACGGTAAGCTTAATTTCTTCCATTTCCTCAATTGCTCTTTCTACATTTTCCCGGCCTTCTCGGGTTATTGATTGGGCTTTTTCTACATCACCTTCTGTAGTTTGTCCTTCTTCTTCGCAGGATTTCATATTCTGGTCCATCTTTTGAATTGAAATATTAACGGAATCTATCTGTTGTGAAGCCTCTTCGATGTTTTCAGTAACATCCCGAATGGATTTATCAAGCTCAACAATACTCTGGGAAAGGTTATTGGCAAACTCAGAGTTTTCCTGCAGGTCTTCGGCAACTTTTTGGTTGGAAGCATTTAATTCTTCCATGCTTGCAGTTAACTCTTCAACCGAGCCTGCCTGATCCTGGGCACCGTCAGCAAGGTCATCTGTAGATTTTGCAATATCATCTGTGGAGCTTTCCACTGTTTCTGCGGTTTCAGTTAACTGGTTAATATTATCTCGTAAACCTTCAATCATGTTGTTAAAGCTTTTATTTAAACGTCCAACCTCATCGTTTTTGATGTACTCTGCTTTAACAGTCAGGTCTCCTTCTTCTGCCTTACCCATTAGTTGGCTGGTTTTAATCAGTGGGGTGGTGAGGACTGTAGCGAAGGTAAAGAGAATTCCTCCGAAAACTACTAATCCTCCGATTGAAGTCCAGAGAACTCCCGTCTGGATTTCAAGGGCACTGGCCATCAAGTCTTCATGGGGAATAACAATCCCCAGGTTCCATTCAGAATTTGGGATATTGTGAAAAAGGATTTCCATATTTTCCTCTTCGGGAGTGGAAAAAGTTCCGGACCCAGAATCTTCGCTTATCATTTGTCTACTTACCTCTTCAAGGCCGGAATATCCCATTGCGTTTGAAGTTGAAATATTAAAATCCATTACCATTTCTCCCTCGGGATGGGCAATTACCGTCCCGGTGCTATCGGTAACCCACCCGAAACCGTTTTCCATCATTGTAAGGTCATCAATTATATTTGTGATTGTGTTTAGGGCAACTGAGCCGGCAAGTAAACCAGTCAGTTCTCCATCGGAATTATAAACTCCACTTGCAATGATAAATACCGGGTCGCCTGTTACACGGGAGGTTAATGGGTCACTGACCATATATTCTTCCCGGTTTTGAACGATTTCCCTGAAATAATCACGATCCTGGATATTCCCGGATTCTCCAGAGGTTTCCTGGAAATTTCCTTCTGTATCTGCAAAGAAAAAGTACTCATAAACATGACTTCGGTCCTGCCATTCTTCCAAAAGATATTCTTCCATCTGTTCCCAATCACCGGTTATTACTCTCCTGTTTGTAGCCAGGTGCCCTACTTCGTCAATTCGCGCCCGAAGCCTTTCGCCGATTCTATAGGCAGCTTCTTCTGTAATCTGGGAACTTAAGTCATCTGAAAGGTTATCAATTACCTCTCTTGACTGGAAAAAATTTATTACCCCCATTACAACGAAAATCACAAGGGCAGGCAAAAGGAAATAAACCAGCATTTTGGTTCGGATGGATTTCATTATAAACACTCCTTTGTAAGTTTATATTGTGGGTTATTTTCCCGTAATAGCCGACAAAAAATCCTAACTATCTTTGGGTCAAATTGCGTTCCGGCACACCTCCTTAATTCCTCAATTGCCCCGGGAATAGAACGGGCTTTCTGGTAAGGGCGGTCGTTTGTCATTACATCAAATGCATCAACCACCGAGGTTATTCGGGCAAGGAGTGGAATATCTTCTCCTTTTAATCCCCGGGGATATCCCTTTCCGTCCCATCTTTCGTGGTGGGAAAGGATATCCTTGGCAATGTGGGAGAGTTCATCTGTACTGTTGGCAATCCTGTAACCGGTCTCGGGATGTTTTTTAACCATTAACCATTCCTTTTTATTTAATTTCCCTGGTTTTTTCAGGATGTTTTCTGGAACGGTAATTTTCCCCAAATCGTGCAATGATAAAAGTAAAGTTAATCGGTCAATTTCTTCCTGGGAAAGCCCCATCTCCTGGGCAATTTTTCTCCCCATATCCTGCATCCGTAAAGCATGACTGTTGGTTTCAAAACTCTTTTCCCTTAGGGTTTTTAAAAGAATGGAAAGGATTGTTCCTCTCTTGCTCTTGCTGGCAAGAAGTTTTTGCCTGTCCATCCTTTCTTCAGCCTTCTGGAAAATATCTTCAAGGGGTTGCCCGGGCTTGTCTTTGGTTGCAATTCCTATTGCAACCTGGTATCTTTTACCCTTAACTTTGTTGACCCGTGTTTCCCTTAATATCCCTTCGGCAACTTTTTGCGCTTCGGTAGGAGTGGTATTTTTAAAAACGGCGACAAATTCATCGTCTCCCCAGCGGCCCAGAAGGTCATTTTTTTTCAGAGAATTTTCCAGGATTTTTGCTGTTTTTACCAAAAGCTCATCCCCGGAAATGTTGCCATAGGAATCATTAAAAAACTTAAGACCATTGATATCAACCATCATAATACTTAGGGGTAGATCTTTTTTCTGGTTTATTTTTTTTAGTTTTTCGCTTAAACAATAGCGATTATAAACTCCTGTTAATAAATCTCGATCCCCAATTTTTTTTGCCCGGGAGGCATAAAAATTTGAAATCGAATAGAGATTTTCTCCAAGGATCCGCCCAAAGGAGATAAAAATCCCGGAGTAGATCAGGAAAATCCAGGCAATTTCTCCTCCGGTGAAAATTTTAAAACCGGAAAAAATAAGGGAGAAAATAATTGATGAAAAAATACTCCCCTTTATTCCCCAGAATAGACTGGAAAAAGCAATTGACCCCATACTTAAAAGAAGAATTGAATAAACGGGCTTTTCTTCTCCTGAAAAAAACAAAAAAATAATCAAAAAAAGGAAAACCAGGGCGTTGGCAAAATTTGAAAATGAACGGTTTAGATAAGGCTGGTTTGTTGAAGGATAATTATTTTTAGTTTCCATTTTCATTCTCCTATCTGTATTGTAGTTATTAGTAACCTAAGAATAAATCCGGAGGGGAAAAATGTAAATTATTCAATTTTATTCCAGCAGAGGACAAAAAAGATAATGAAACAGTTTTTAAGTAGAAAAGACAAAGGCCGGAATTTTTTCCCGACCTCGTTTTTTCCTTTTAATTTTTTTGTATCGGAAAGTTAAGGAAAAATGTTAAATTTTAGCTTAAAGAATTACAAAAATATTTCAGAGGTTTTGTTGAGGCCGTTTATTTGATTAAATCCTGGACAGTTGTAAATAAAAAACCTTTATTTTCCAGATAAATAATGATTTCCCTCAAAGCTTCAACTGTATTTTCCCGGTTACCTCCTGCACTATGGAAAAGAAGTATATCGCCCGGGTGGATATAGGTAAGAATGCGCTGGAAAATTTTTTGAGGTTGATTTTTGTTGCTGTCCCAGTCAAAACTGTCCACAGACCAGTTTACTATTTTATACCCTTTTTCACCCAGTTCTTTAATTGCCTCATCTTTAATTGCCCCGTAAGGGGGGCGAATATATAAGGGATTTTCCCCGGTTATTTGTTGTATTGCTTTTTCAGTTGGTTTTATTTCCTCGGCCAGAATCTTCTCATTTTCCAGTTCTCGAAAATCCGGGTGGGACCAGGAGTGGTTACCTATCTGATGGCCTTCCTCGTGAATCCTCCTGGTAACCTCGGGGAATTGATTTACCCTCTCTCCCAGCAGAAAAAATGTTGCTTTTACGCCCTTTTCTTTTAGTATATCCAGTATTTTTGGGGTAAACTGGTCATCGGGGCCGTCATCAAAGGTTAGGGCAATTTTGGGTTCTTCAATGTCAGGGCGAGAAAGAAAAAAGAAATCGGGAAATTCCCTTGCCTGTCGTTCCACGGTTTTTTTAAAATCCCTTAGGCCTGGATGTAATTTGTTTCGGAGAACAGGTTCAGAAGCAAAAGCAACCATTCTTAGAGACACCAATACCAAAAGAATAAAAGCAAAAATTAATTTCGGGCTGGTTTTTGGCATTTAGAAATTCTCCTTTTCTGTTTTTTCCCGGCTCAAAACTATTATAAAAGCTAATGGAAAAAGAAGCAAAAATTAAGGGAAAATCACTTAAAGAAAATATATCCTATAAAAGGGGAACCCGAGCCTTCCGGCAGGATTCCAGAATTTCCTTCGGCCAGATGGAAGGTTGAACCTCTCCAATATGGGCCTTTTCCAGTAAAAACATGCAAAGCCGTGACTGGCCAATGCCCCCGCCAATGGTTTCCGGGAGTTCTCCGGAAAGTAATTTTTTGTGGTAGGGCATTTTTTCCCTGTCCTCACAACCGGAAAAAATTAATTGTTTTTTGAGGGTTTTGGGGTCAACCCGGATTCCCATCGAGGAAATTTCTACTGCCCGTTCCAGGAGGGGGTACCAGAATAAAAGGTCGCCATTTAGGTTCCAATCATCATAATCCGGGGCCCTTTTTTCGTGGGGCTTTCCCCCATAGAGAGGCTTACCAATTTCCATGAGAAAAACTGCACCTTTTTCTTTGGTTATTTTTTCTTCCCTTTTTTCCGGGGGGAGGCCGGGATACATTTGGGCAAGTTCTTCTGTAGTAATAAAAAATACCGAGGGTGGAAGAACATTTTCTAAACATGGATAGGTTTTTGAAATGAAGGTTTCGGTTTTCTTGCAGGCACTATAGATTTTTTTAACTGTGCTCTTAAGGGTTTCTTTATTTCGTTCCAGGGGAGAGATGATTTTTTCCCAGTCCCACTGGTCGACGTAAACAGAATGGATATTATCCAGACCTTCATCCCGGCGGATGGCATTCATATCGGTATATAAGCCTTCTCCAACTTTAAAACCGTACTGCTCCAGGGCCAGCCTTTTCCACTTGGCCAGGGAGTGGACAATTTCCACGTTTCTCTGCTCAAGGTCTTTTACCTCAAAACATACCGGTCGTTCACCGTTTGCTAAATTATCGTTAAGCCCCGATGTTGAACTAACCATGAGAGGTGCAGCAACCCGAACAAGGTTTAATCTATCGGATAGTTCCCGGGCAAAAAATTCCCGGATCAGGGTTATTGCTTCCCCAGTTTTTTTAAAATCCAGCTTTGGCCTGTAATCTTTTGGAATTTTGGTTTGCATTTGGTTTTCCCCCCTTGAAAAAATAAAAACCTTCCATCCCTATAAGGGACGGAAGGTAAATTATCCGCGGTACCACCCTGGTTAGCCAGAATCGGCTCACTCTTTCCGGTTCATTTTTTAAACCGGCCCAGCATGGTAACGGGCTGGGCTCCGTCCGGATCTACTCTCCTAAAAGGATTTTGACCGGCGACTCCGGGATGTTATTCACCAGAAACTCCTTACCGGGCTTTCACCGCCCCCGGTTCGCTTGAAAAGAGCTATCCTGGTTACTCGTTCCCTTCACAGTCCTTGTTGCACTATATTAAAGAATATATTACTTTAATCCACTAATTTTGTCAAGGGTTTTCGGGGAAAAAGTTTTTTTCTTTTAAACGGGCCAGCCTGATTCCATTAAATGTTACCAGAAGGGTTGCTCCTGTATCTGCAAGAACTGCCATCCAGAGGGTAAGCCACCCGGGGACAATCAAAAGGAGAGCCAAAAGTTTGATTGCCAGTGAAAAACCGATATTTTGCCTGATGATGTTGATGGTTTTTTTCCCAAGGTTGATTAAAAAGGGGAGTTTTTCCAGGTTATCCGACATTAAAACGATGTCCGCAGCTTCCAGGGCTGCATCTGAGCCCGCTCCGCCCATTGCAATTCCAACGTTTGCTCGGGCAAGGGTGGGGGAATCGTTAACTCCATCCCCAACCATACCTACCTTTTTCCCCTTTTCGATCATTTTACGGATTATTTCCAGTTTATCTTCGGGCATTAACCCTGCTTCTATTTCCTCAATCCCCAGCTCCTTACTTATTGCCCGGGCGGTTTGATGGTTATCTCCGGTGAGCATAAGTGTTTTTTCAATCCCAAGCTTTGATAGGGGTTTTAAGATCCCTTTAATCTCGGATCTCAGCTGGTCCCTTACCCCAATTAATCCCTGAATTTCCCCCCCACAGGAAAGGATCATAATGCTCTTTCCCTGGGATTGGAGGAGATCCGATTTTTCTTTTAATTCCCCGTTATTATTCCTTCGGAGGCTTTCTTCGATGAACTGGATATTTCCAAGGTAACAGGTTTCTTCATCTAATTCTGCCACAAGTCCCTTTCCGGGGATGTTTTTCAGGGTATCCAGTTTTAGTTTTTCCGGACTTAAACCTTCTTTTT
>PUKG01000277.1 GCA_003550445.1 Halobacteroidaceae bacterium | reverse complement strand
TCCTGTTCTGAGACAATTCCTTCATCTCGGAGAGTTTTAATCCGCTCGTAAGAAGCCTCAGCAAGTTCTAATTGGGTTTCCGCCTGTTTTACTGTTTCCTTGATCTGGTCAATTTCTTCCTGGCGCAGGCCTTCTTTAGCCATGTCCAGTTGTGTTTTTGCTGATTCAACTCCTGCCTGGGCCTGTTCAATATTTTTATCAATTTCCCGAGTATCCATTTTTAGCAGCAGGTCACCCTGATTAACCCGGTCTCCCTTGTCCACTAAAACTTTTGTAACCTCGCCGGGCATGAGGGGAATGATAATGGTAGTTCGGCTGGGTTCAATTACTCCATCATAAGTTATGGTTTCAGCACGACCGGGAATTTCCGCTCTGGCCAGGTCAACCCTCAAAATTTCTTCATCGTTTTCTTCAGAATCAGGTGAGGGAATTGCTTCTTCGTTGTTTTCATGTTCCAGTCGTGCTATCAGTTCAGCAATCCTGTCTTCAAGATCTTGAATTTGTGTTGAACTATCCTGTGACTGGTATAACCGGAACCAGCCCAGGCCTCCAAGGAGGACCAGGGCAAGGATAATAAATATTAAAGTGGTTAATTTGTTAGTTTTCATGGTTTTGCCTCCGTCTTTTTAATCACCCAAAAGGTTATTGAAAAAAAGGTCCTCGATGGTTTGATAAATCTTTTGCATGGGAAATTCGTCAGCAAACAAAAACCAATAAAAAGCTGCGGAAAAAACAGCTCCCGTCAATCCGAAAGACAGGGTATCGAGGTGTTCAAACTTAAAAATACCCTTTTCCCTGCCCTGCTGGAGGATAGTATTAAAAATGGAATTATACCGAGAATGAAATTTTTCCGCCTGTTCCTTTATACTCTGGTTGTAACCGAAATGTTCCCTGACAAGGAAAATGCAGAAATCCCTGTGTTTTGAAAAAAAATCCAGAATGGAAAAAATGGCTTTTTTTAACTGCCGGCGGGGGTCATCTTGGGGATTACGTGTTTCTTCCACCACCCTGGCCATTTCTTTAATTCCTTCTTCAATTATTGCTTCAAAAAGGGCTTCTTTGTTCTGGAAATAAGTATAAACTGTTCCTTTGCCTACTCCAGCTTCTCGGGCTACTTCTTCCACGGTGGCTTTATAGAAACCCTTCCGGGTGAAAACGTTTACACCCGCCTCTATGATCCGGGAATATTTTTCACTTATCTTTGCTTTCATGGCTGCACCCCTTCTTATGAATTTTCTAGTTATAGAACTGACCAGTCAGTTCTATGGTAACAGGATTTTAAAACCCAGTCAAATTAGGGGTTTCTAATTCAGAGGAGAAGAATTAATGATTTCGAGAAGATTTAAACATATTTTTTCATAAGAGCTCTCCTTCGGGGGAAACATGGGAATTTTCAATAAAATAAAAAGCCGGCTCTAAAAAGAACCGGCTGATAGTGGTTAAAATTTCATAACTCTTCCCGGTGATACCTTGCAACTTGAGCAACATCCTTATCTCCTCTTCCTGAGAGGTTAACAATAATTGTTTTTTCGGGAGAAAGTTCTTTTGCCAGTTTTAACGCATAAGCTATGGCGTGGGCGCTTTCTAAAGCTGGAATAATTCCTTCTTCCCTGCTTAAAAGCTGGAAGGTTTCCAGGGCTTCCCGGTCCGTAATACTTTCGTAATTAATCCTTCCACAATCTCTCAGGTAGGAGTGTTCCGGTCCAACTCCCGGATAATCCAGGCCGGGAGCAATTGAATGGACGGGAAGGGGCTCTCCCTTTTCATCCTGGAGGGTGTAGCATTTGAAACCGTGGATTATTCCAGGAGCTCCCCGACTGATTGAAGCTGCGTGGCGCGCGGTATCTAGGCCTTCTCCCGCGGGTTCAACTCCAATTATGGAAACCCCTTCGTCTTCAAGGAAGGGATGGAAAAGACCGATGGCATTGCTTCCTCCACCGACACAGGCCACCAGGTAGTCGGGGAGTTTACCCGTGGTTTCAATTATCTGCTCCCGGGCTTCTTTACCAATAATGCTTTGAAAGTGCCGGACCATTGTGGGATAAGGGTGGGGGCCAACGGCAGATCCGAGGAGGTAAAAACTGTTTTCAAAATCTTTTGCATAGGTTTCAAGAGCCCTGTCTACGGCATCTTTTAAGGTCCTGGTTCCGCTTTCTACAGAAACTACTTCAGCTCCTAAGAGTTCCATCCGGAAAACATTCATTTCCTGCCGTATTACATCTTCTGCTCCCATGAAAATTGTGCAGTCCAAATCAAAAAAACTTGCCACCGTTGCAGTTGCAACTCCATGCTGTCCTGCTCCGGTTTCAGCAATTAATCTTTTTTTTCCCAGGTCTCGGGCAAGTAAAGCCTGTCCCATTGCGTTGTTGATTTTATGGGATCCGGTATGGTTCAGGTCTTCCCGCTTGAGAAAAATTTTTGCCCCTCCGGCGTAATCGGTTAATCTTTCGGCGAAATAAAGGGGGTTTGGTCGGCCCACGAAATTTTTTAGATGGAAGGAGAGCTCCTCATTAAAAGAATAATCATCCTTGAGCCTAATAAATGCATCGGTTAATTCCTGCAGGGGTTTTTCAAGGGGCGGAGGGACAAACCTGCCCCCGTAATCTCCGAAGTAGCCTTCCCTTAACATTTCTTCTTTTTTTGTAGCCATTTTGACGCCTCCTTTTTCTATTTAAAATAAAAAAACTCCGGCGAAAACCGGAGCTTAAACCATAAAACGAATATAAAATTCCCGGATTCCTTCCTCTAAAATTACCCAGATGAAATTAGACGTGGTGTTACGCCACGCCAGGACCAGGTATTAAAAAGGGTAGAACCGGATGATTTAACCATTTCTCTGTCCTCACTTTAATAATATTATAGCCCATTATATATCCTCTTTAAGATGCTGTCAAGGTAAAGTATTGATTTTCTTATAATTTTTATCCCCCGTTTTTCAATTCCCTTTAAATGAAGATATCCACTATAAGTTTAAAAAGGCTTTTTGTAATAAAAAATTCTACCTTTATAATGGAAGTTTTTTGTTTTTATCCTATTCAAGCCATTCCCTCATAATATTTACCAGCAATCCAGGGTAATCAGTTATTATCCCGTGAACTCCGGCTTCCAGAAAACGCTGCATTCTTTCCGGTTCGTTTATGGTCCAGAGGAAAATAGGATACCCTCCAGCCCGGGAACCAGCCAGAAGGGGGGCAGTGAGAAGTGGAAAAAAATCTACCTGTGGAGGGATAAAGAGCCCTTCAAAGTCCCAGTCCATCCAGCCTGCAAGGCCAAAATGAGAAAGAAAGAAAAAACGACGAACTTCTCTCCAGGAGGCTGCTGTAGGTATTTCGGGCATAATTCGCCGAAAATGCTCAATTGTGTGGTTATTCATTGTTCCAACAAAAACCCGATTTTCCGCTTCTGCTTCTTCTATAACCCGGGCAACAATTTCTGCACTGGCAACACCGGGGCGCTTAATCTCTATCATTACAGGAATATCAGGAAAAGCTTCCAGGACTTCGTCAAGCATTGGTATTTTAATTCCTTTTCCACGAAAGGGATATTCTCCATCAGGAGTAGAAAAACGATATCCAGCATCGAGTTTACGGATTTCTTCCCGGGTGAATGAAGATACATAACCCTCACCATCGGTGGTTCTATCAACAGTCCTGTCGTGAATAACTGCAGGATGAAAATCCTCGGTTAGCCATATATCCAGCTCGAGGGCATCTGCTCCCTTTTCGATGGCTCTGGAAAAGGCTTTAAGGGTGTTCTCCGGGTAATTTCCTGAAGCTCCCCGGTGGGCAATGTTAAGCGGGGGTTCTAGGGAGAAGAAAACATCAAGATCCCTGTACGGGGATGGAAAAAATATGCTTTTGGTAAATTGCAGGGTGTTTAAAAAAAGTAAACCAACCACAATAATTAGAATGACCTTTTTGATATTGGGGTGTTTTTGCAAAACGGTTTCCTCCTCCCAAGAGGTTTGTTTAATTTGCTTCTACAATTTTTCTCGGAATCCTATTTTTCTGGTAATAATTCTTATGAAAAAGAAGGATTATCCTTTCCTTGATTGAATAAAAAATTTAGAGATAAAGAAGGAGGCGATTCGGTGGAATTTTTCCGAAATGTTGATGAGATATTGGATTTTGCTATTAAAGAAGAAGAAAAGGCCCGGGATTTTTACCTTTACCTGGCCAAAAGGGTTAAGCGCCCTGCCATGAAGGAAACATTTGAAGAGTTTGCAGGGGAAGAAGAGAAACATAAGAAGCGTTTGCTGGAAGTAAAAGAAGGGCAAAGATCGGCAAAGGAAGCGGAAGAAGTTCCGGACATGAAAATGAGCGATTACCTTGTGGATGTTACCCCAAGTAAGGATATGGATTATGGAGATGCTCTTATTCTTGCAATGAAAAGAGAAAAGGCTGCTTTTCGCCTTTACACAAGGTTATCCCAGGTGGTAACGGATGCCAACCTGAGCCAGGTTTTTAAAAGCCTTGCTTCAGAGGAAGCCAAACACAAAATGGCTTTTGAGGTTGAATATGATGAACATTATATGGCAGAAAATTAATTAAAAAATGAAAGCCCCGTTTTTCGGGGCTTTTGCTTTTTTTCTAAAATTCTAAAAAACTACCCATTTAAGTAGTGAAAAAAGGGAAATTAAAAAAAGGAATTTAATGATTTAGGATTAACTATTAATAAAGAAGTAGGTGTAACATTTTTCAATTTCATTTTAAACTCTTAAGTATTATTTGATTTTGCTTTTCCGCTTTTTTGGGGATGATTTGTTTTTCCCAATGCGATTATCTGACCATTAGGTAAAAAACATAACAAAAAAACCTTCCGAGATATTTTATGAGATGTTTAAAAAGACCGCTAATAGTTTAATTCGAAGCCGTTTTGTATTCGATATAATTAACTATTGTTTTGCAAGGTTGGTCTATTTTTGCATCTCTTTATTTATTTTTCTAGCAAAAAAAGGGATTGGGGTGGAATTCTTTGGGTGTGCAGGAACCGGAACTTTTAAAAATATACACTCTGGGTAAGTTTCAGGTTTTTAAAGGAGATAAAAATTTAACAAAAAAATATCCTAAAAGCCGACGCCCCTGGCTTCTATTTCAGTTTTTCGTAACTAATTTAGGGAAAGCCTTACCTTCAGAAATTGTTGTAGAAACTCTCTGGCCTGGAAGTTTTTATGAAAATCCTCAGCATTCTCTTAGAAACTTGATTTATAGGTTGCGTCAAATGCTGGGTGACAAGGGGAGTAGAGAAAGGTACATAATTCAAACTCAGGGTAACTATTTGTTTAATACCCGTTCCAATTATTGGTGTGACTTTGAAGAAATGGAACGACTTTCGGAAAAAGGACTTTCTTTAAAGGACAATGATCCTCAAAAAGTTGAGCTTTTAGAAAAAGCATATCAACTTTACGGAGGCGAATTTTTGCCTTCAAGGCCCTATGAGGAATGGACGGTTAATCTTCGGCTTTATTGCCAGCGCCTTTTTTTTAAAGTAGTTGTTGAACTGTGTTCCCTATATGAAGAAAAGGAGCAATGGAAAAAAATTATTTCCCTATGTGAGAACGCCCTTGAGTTTGAACCTTTTGAAGAAAACCTCCACTTAAACTATATCCGGGCCCTGATAAATTGTGAACAGAAAGCAAAGGCAAAAAACCATTTCCATCAAACAAACTCACTTTTTCAAAATGAATTAGGAGTAGAATTAGGTTTTGATATTGATGAGATCATTAATAACAAGAATAACCATGAAGGAAAAGGCTTACCTTCTCCATTTGGGAATTTTCAGGAGATCTTAGAAGAAAGGGAAGAGGGTAAAGGAGCTTTCCTTTGTGATAGTGAAAATTTCAGAATGATTTACCAGCTTGAAGAAAGGCGGGCCGAGAGAAATATTCGAAAATCTAGTCTCGCTTCTTTACAGCTAATTGGACCAAAAGGAAAGGAAATTACCGAACAAGAGTTACTAAAAAAGGGTAGAGTTCTTCAAAAGACCCTTTTGAGTTCTTTGCGAAAGGGAGACGTGGTTTGTCCTAATGGGGCGGGAGAGTTTTTCCTGTTAATTGTAGATGTTCCCCCGGAAAAAGTAGATAAAATCCTTAACCGAGTTGCTGCAAAATATTATGAGAATAGTCCCGATGAAGAACTAAGAATAAATGTAAAACATCGTCCCCTATTTCAGGGAGGGACAATTTGAATAAAATTTTTTCCCTATAGTTTTTTAGAAAATCCCGGATAAAACCCTTTATTTTAAAGGGCCTTTAGGATTATTAAAGGTCCTTATTTTTTTTTGTGATTTTTTTGTGATTTTTTAAGGATTAATTTGTGACACTGATTGTTTAAAATAGAAAAAACCGGGTTTTCCGGGGCTGCGGGTGATTTAAATGAAAAAGGAAGAAAAAATTCGTCATTTGATACCTCCAGGAGGCGCTTCTTTTATTGTGAGGGTACTCAATTGCCAGCAGAATAATTGGAAAGGTGAAATAAGGTGGTTGGATGGAAAAGAAACTGTTTATTTCCGGAGCTTATTGGAAATGATAATGCTCATCCAAGATGCCCTGGAAAAACAGGATATGCAAAATGAGGTTGATGATTTTCGTTTTTGGACCGAGGTAAAAGAAGTAACTGTAGGAAGAGACAAAAAGTAATGAAAAAACAGAAAAAACTGGTGTAGGGATTTCCCCAACTTACGGACTGGGCTTAATTCTCTAACTGCACATTTGGCGAAC
>PUKG01000045.1 GCA_003550445.1 Halobacteroidaceae bacterium | reverse complement strand
ATTCCATAACCAAAGTTTAGATTTATATTGGGATTGCGGGAGGTGTAGATATAACGCATAATATCTGCACCCATTTTTTCCACAGCATCATCAAACCAGATTGCATTACCCCAGCTTTTGTGCATTGGTCTTCCAGTTTCATCGTGGACTTTCTCATAAGTCATAACCCTTTTGTAGGGCGGGGTATCTTCCAGGACGCTGCTCATAAAAAGCTGGGCATAAAACCAGAGCCTGATCTGTTCACGCATTTCAACGACAAAATCTGCGGGAAACCATTTTTCCCAGTATTTCCTGCCCTCTTCTCCATTAAGATAACAAAGGGTGGAAAAGGGAACAATCCCTGCATCTAACCAGCAATCTCCTACTTCAGAAATCCTCTCTACTTCTTCTCCACATTCGGGACAATTTATTTTATACTTGTCAATCCAGGGGCGGTGTAATTCGGGGAGGTCATTAACGGGTGTTGTGGCTTTCTCCTCGAGTTCTTCCCTGGAAGAAATAATGGTAACCTTACCGCAAGAACAGGGATAAAAAGGAAGGGGAAGGCCCCAGAACCTCTTCCGGGAAATACACCAATCTCCCATGTTGTTCAGCCAATCCGCCATTAGCTTGCCAGCATAATCGGGTTGCCAGTTTACCTCCTCTGCATTGGCAAGCATCGGTTCCCGCATGGGATCTCCTTTAATAAACCATTCCTGCTCCAACCGGAAAACAAGTTCCTCTCCACAGCGCCAGCAAACAGGGTAGCGGTGATGATACTCCTCAACCTTAAAAAGGTACCCTTTTTCTGACAGATTATCCATAATTGGCTGGGCAACTTCAGCTGCATTCTTTCTAGAGAGAAAGCCAAAGTGGTCATAATAATCCCCGGCTTCATCAATTGGAGCAATTATATCCAGGTCGTGCTCCTGGCTTAACCCATAATCCTCAGCCCCGCAACCCGGAGCAATATGGACAATTCCGGTTCCTTCTTCACCGCTCACCTCATCCCAGGGAATAACCCGGTGTTCAATGTCCTTCTGGGCAGGGAGTTCGTCAAAGGGTCCTTTGTAGGCCAAACCAAGGAGCTTATCCCCTTTTACTTTTTCCTCAACGGAGTATTCCCCGTCAACCCTTTCTTTTGCTTCTTCAGCTACCCAGATGGACCTTCCGTTCATTTTTAACTTTAAATAGATTAGTTCTGGGTTAACTGCAAGAGCAACGTTTGCGGGTAAAGTCCAGGGGGTTGTTGTCCAGACAGCAAAATACTCATTTTCCCTACCCAGGATGGGTAAGGCAATAAAAACTGAGGGGTGGGTCATATCCTTATAGGAATCTGCAAGTTCATGCTGAGATAAAGAGGTCCCACATCGTAGGCACCAGGGCATAACACTGCTTCCCTGGTATAAAAGGTCCTTTTCCTGGCAAACTTTCAGGAAATGCCAGATATGCTCGATATTGCTGTCATCCATTGTATAATAAGAATTTTCCCAATCCATCCACTGCCCCAAGCGTTTTGACTGTTCAGTTTGAATACCCGCATATTTGTCCACCCGTTCCCGACAGGCCCGGGCAAAATTATCCAATCCAAAAGCCAATATGTCTTTTTTGGAATTTAAATCAAGTGCCTTCTCAACCTCTACCTCCACCCATAAACCCTGGCAGTCAAAACCATTTTGATACCTCTGGTCAAATCCATGCATTGCTCTATGGCGCTGAAAAACATCCTTGTAAGTCCTCCCCCAGGCATGGTGAACACCCATGGGGTTATTGGCAGTTATTGGGCCATCGATAAAAGAATAGTGTTTGTTCCCTTTATTTTTTTCCTGGAGTTTTTTAAAGATTTGTTTTTCTTCCCAGAATTTTAAAATTTCTCTTTCAAGCCCGGGAAAGTCCGGTTTTGCCGGAACTTCTTTAAACATCCTTCTTCCTCCTTTTAAAGATATTGACAATAAAAAAAACCCAATCCTTCTTAAGGACGGGGTTTCCCGCGGTACCACCTTAATTGGTCAAATTGACCCTCTCAACCGGGCGCTTAAAAGCCCTACTCCATTAACGGCGGAGCATCCGACAGGCTTACTTTTTTTCAGCCTGCAGCTCCCAGGTGATTTTCCCCATTTCCTACCTACCAGGCTCCCACCACCCCTGGATCGCTTCTGGAAGAAAAAATGGGTACTCTTCCTGTTCATAGCCTATTTGGAGTTATTTTACCACAGGGGGGACTCAGAGTCAATAATCCATGGCTCTTGGTTAAAACAAAAAATAACCCGGCCTTTTGGGCCAGGCTTGTACTCATACAACTGATTTTAAAATTAAACTGCAACAATTACAA
Organism: Halobacteroidaceae bacterium; assembly: GCA_003550445.1. Lineage (GTDB taxonomy): Bacteria > Bacillota > Halanaerobiia > B1SED10-174 > B1SED10-174 > T1SED10-26. Next base: position 4,432 of record PUKG01000045.1, on the reverse strand, counting down.
CTCCCAGTTCTTTTTCCAGGTTCTTTATTTTTTCCAACTGTTCGGGGGTAAGTTGAGCAGGTTTTACTGCTTTACACGAAAATGCAAGGAGAACCGCGCCAATATCTTTTTCTAAACCTTGTAAATTATCCAGGTGCTCTTTTTCCATTGAAGCATATGAACAAAGCATAAATTTCCCCCTTTTAAATTAATTAATTTTTCTGAATATTAATTTAATTGTAGCACTTCCCTTTCTTTTAGGCAACCTTCAAAAAACTTTTCTCCAGCTCCTTGAAATCTTTGCTTTCCTGTAGTATCCTAAAGATAGCTTCATTCAAGAGGGATCTCACTCCTTTCGTGGTGGTTTGGTTTTGAGATCCCTCTTCTATTTTTTTCGACTATTTTACTCCCAGCTTGCCCACTTTTATTTTCCTCAAACAATTTGTCTTAAGTTAAAAACCAATCAAAGGTTAATCCATTTTTTCTCTTAACCTTCTTTCTGAAAAGAAAAAAGAGCACCTGCCACACAACAGGTGCCCCATATTATTACCTACTGGGAGGCTCAAAACGCTTGGCAAAGCCCTGGGTCAGTCTATCAATAACAATAGCTAAAATAACAACGCTAATACCTGCTTCGAATCCCCGGCCCACATTAACCCGGTTGATCGAAATCAGGACTTCATAACCAAGCCCACCTGCCCCAATCATGGAAGCAATTACAACCATGGAAAGAGCCATCATGGTTGTCTGATTAACCCCTGCCAGAATTGAAGGCATTGCCAGGGGTAACCTGACCTCTTTTAATAATTGGAGACGAGTCGCTCCATAAGATAATGCCGCTTCTTGAACTTCCTGAGGAACCAGCCTTAATCCAAGGTTTGTTAAACGCATAATTGGAGGCACCGCAAAAATGAAGGTTGCAAAAACCGCGGGTACTCTCCCCAACCCGAAAAACATTAAGGCAGGTATCAGATAAACAAAGCTCGGCATGGTCTGCATGGCATCAAGAATTGGTCTTATAATTATTTCCACGGGATTAAATTCTGCCATTAACATTCCCATGGGAATTCCAATTACCAGAGCCAGGACAACCGAGGTAATAACAATGGCCAGACTCTCAATTGCCAGGTCCCATAAGCCAAACATTCCTACCACTACCGGGAGTAAAGCAAGGAAAATTGTTGCCAGAGGTTTTCGGTAAGTTAACCACACTGCAACAGCAATAGCAATGATATAAACAAACCAGGGAATTGAATCCAGAAGAGAATTAATATTAAGGAGCAGGGCAAGGACAACATCCGAAATCCCGTCAAAAACAATTCCAAAGGTGTCCAACAACCATGCTACCAGGTCATTTATCTTCCCAGCAACTTCAAATCTCCAGGTTTCAGGAAACATCGCCGTCCAACTCCTTATCTCCGCCTTGAACCATGGCAAACTGTTTTTTCTTATCCTGGACGAACCGGGCTACATAATCATCAGCAGGATTTTGTAAAATTTCTTCTGGAGTTCCAACCTGAACAAAAGAGCCGTCCTGCATTACAGCCATTCTGTCTCCAAGGCGCATTCCCTCGTCAAGATCATGGGTTACGAAGAAAATAGTTTTATTCATTTCTGTTTGGAGTTTTACCAGTTCATCCTGCATTTCCCTTCTTATTAACGGATCCAGACCACTGAAAGGTTCATCCATCAGCAGAATTGGAGGGTCTGCAGCCAGCGCGCGGGCGATTCCCACGCGCTGCTGCATTCCTCCACTTAAAGAAGCGGGATAATATTCTTCCCAGCCTTCGAGTCCAACTACCTTAATCATTTCCCTGGCTTTCTCGTATCTCTCATTACTTTTGTTCCCTTTTAACTTTAACCCAAAAGCAACATTATCAAGGACCGAACGGTGAGGTAAAAGCCCAAAGTGCTGAAAAACCATTGCAGCGTCTTCCCGCCGGAAGCGGGTTAGTTCTTCTTTTTTAACATTGGTTATTTCTTTTTCATTAAGAAAAATATTACCTTCAGTGGGCTCAACCAGCCGCAATAAACAGCGGATCAGGGTTGATTTCCCACTTCCCGATAATCCCATTACTACAAAAACCTGACCGGATTCTACCTCAAAGGAAACGTCTCTAACAGCGATTACAGCATCGCCTTTTTCTTCTCTTTTCTTTAACTCTTCCAGGTTATTGGTTTCAATATTTTTCCCGCCCTCGCGGGGGTATACCTTCCACAGCCCCGCAACCTTGATCGCGGAACTCACTCCTAATTCAGCTCCTCATCCAGGGCCTGTTCAACCCTTTCAATTACATCATCGTTGTACAAAAATCCCTTCCAAACATCCCTGAAATTATCCAAAAACCACAGGGCGGCTTCATCCACATCGGCATCTTCGGTATACATAAAAGCAAGGGCTTCATTTGTCTGTTCAAGAGTAGTTTCATAATTTGCAAGGAAGGTAACCAATTCTGGAGCTCTCCCTGCAAGTTCAGAATTTATTGCAATATGAACTCGAGTTGCAGGGAATTCAGTTCCCCTGGTTTCTTCCCAAATTTCTGGGTCATAGGGAGGTTCTTCTAACATGGTCAGGTCAAGAAGTCCAGTTACCCATGCGGGTTCCCAGTAATAGGCTACGATGGGTTCCCCACGCTCATAAGCCCTTACAATGGCCGTGGCAAGGGCAGTATCAGAACCAGGATCAAAAGCAACAAAAGTATCTTCAAGGCCATAGGCTTCAAACTTGGCAAGGTTAATATCGTGGACTACCCATCCTGTAGGAGCATTGTAAAAGCGTCCTTTCCCGGGGTGTTCTGCTTCCTCAAATAATTCCCAGTAATCAGCAAGATCCTCAACAGACCTCAAATCCGGAGCCATTGGCTCAATATCCCTATCCTCATCACCTTCAATTACAAAAGTGGGCACATACCAGCCCTGGGGAGAATCGGGGAAGTTTGAACCAAAATCAATAATTTCTCCTGCGGCCAGAGCTTCTTTATAAGCATCAAGGATATTATCTACCCACATTTCCATGGCAATATGGATATCCCCTCGCCTCAAACCTAAAAGCAGGGGTTCTGTATCTCCAAAGGTATAATCAACGTCATAGCCAAAACCATGGTGAATTATAAACCCGGCAATTCGGTTGTGGACCTGGACGCTGTCCCAGCTAAAGTCTGCAAATTGTAGTGTTTCAGCAGAGGTTACACCCGCAATTCCGGTGGAAACTAAAAAAAGCACTAAAAGAATAGTTGCCACCCTGACTGCTTTTCCGGTTTTACTTTTCACTTTTTAACTCCTCCTTAATAAATTTTTTGGGGGATAAAACTACTTCTGGTCAAACAAACGACCAATCCTGTCCTCTAGTTCCTGGACTCTTTCTTTCAACCCTTCAATCTCCCACTGAAAATGAGCAATAGGATCCCCGGCATAATGCTGGTTGTAGCGAGCATGGGCAATAATACTATAGACAGTCTGGTTGCGGTAAAGGGTTGACCTGGCAACACCTAATTTTCTGGCTACAGCCTGAAAATCGACCCTTTCCCCAGCTTCAATTAACTCCTTAATGGCTTTTTCAGTAGCATAAATTAAAGCGGTTTTTTCTTTTTTGGTAGTTTTCCTTTTTTCCATTAGGATCCCCCCATTTATGCAACACCTCTGCTACAACTATAGCACAATTGGTTTTTTTAATCAAGGAACCAATCTTTGCTTTATTAGGCAGGATATTGAGGATAGATAGGGTTTTTTATTCTGCTTAAAGGTTAATAAAACGCCCCGGCGAAATACTATGGTAAACGAATAAAAAGCAAGGAGGTTTTACTATGAAACTTTCTCACCTGGTGGAAAGCATCCCCCCCTCTCCAACCCTGGAAATCACCGCCAAGGTAAACGAAAAGAAGGAAGCCGGAGAAAATGTAATTAGTTTTGGCGCAGGTCAGCCCGATTTCGATACTCCTGACAATATAAAAGAAGCGGCCCACAGGGCAATGCTTGATGGTTTTACCAAGTACACCGCGGCAACAGGAATTACCCCTCTTAAAGAAGCCGCAGCAAAACAAATTGAAAAAAGCCTGGGATTAAAATATAAGGCAGGACAGGTTATTATCGGAAATGGGGCTAAACAGGTTTTAGCCACAGCAATAATAGCTTGCTGTAACCCCGGGGATGAGGTAATTATCCCTTCTCCTTACTGGGTAAGCTATCCAGAAATGGCTAAAATGGCCGGGGCAAAACCCGTTTTTGTGCCTCTGGAAGCTCCAACATTTGACCTGGACGTAAATGCAATTGAAAAAGCAATTACCCCCCGGACCAGAGCAATTATAATTAACTCCCCAAGCAACCCAACCGGAAGGGTTTTTAGCCAGGAAGGGCTAACCAGCCTGGCAGAGGTGGCTATAAAAAACAAATTATGGGTAATAACCGACGAGGTTTATGACTTCCTTGTATACGGCGAAAATAAACATACCTCTAT
>PUKG01000114.1 GCA_003550445.1 Halobacteroidaceae bacterium | reverse complement strand
TTTCGATTATAGGACTGACCTTGATTCTTACCATGCTTTTGGAGTGGGTATCTGGCTTAACTTTGATGGCTAATCAATAATAAAGTTTGCTTGCTGTAGCAAAAACCCGGGCAAATTTTTTACCTGACTTAATATGGGAATCATAAAAACCCCGGAAAATAAACGGGGTTTTTGAATAAAAAGATTAAGCAGTTTATTTTAGAGAAAAATTGTTTTTAAAAAGCCTTTACCGAGTAGTTAAAGTAACCTGAAAGAGGGTTTCTTTGAGTGCAAGACCCTGAATTTCACCCAAATCAGATTCGGGGGGGATAATTATTTTGATATCCCAGGAAAGGAATTTTTTCCCGTGAGAACCCGAAAAGGAAACGCTTCCACCGTTTAGGATTTCCCATTTAACTTCTCCTTTTGGACGAATAAAGACCTGTAAGCCTTCTGCGGTCTTATTTTGAACATTTAAAACCCAACCAGTGTTGCTATAAACTTTAACCTGTCCTGTGTTTTTAAAAATTAGGGGTTCCCCCAAATTAGCTTCTGCCCATATTTTTGGATCATCAATTCTGATGGGTTCAATAACAGAGAGCTCCTGATATGGGGGTATGAATAACCTTGCTTCAATTGATTTTTCTACCATTGTTTCTGCTCGGATAACATTCCCCCAGGCCAGGGTTAAAAATACAAGAGTGGAAATAATTAAAGCTTTTTTCATAGCTCTTCCTCCTTTGGCATCTTGCTTTCCTCCAAAACCGAGGTAAAACCTAGCAGCCTTCCCGGGGAACAAAAAACCTGCCGTCCCGAAAAGGTCGACAGGAAATTCCTGTTCCTTTCTTCGGTATCCCGACAACCTTAGCCTTTGGCCTTAGGTTCGGGTTTTGCGCCCTCTTTTTTTCAAAAGAGTTAGCCCTTATCGGAAAGGATTTAACAGATTATAAATTTCATAAATATTGGTTAGTAAAGTTTGTTTTTATCTGATAATAATTTCAATATTCTAAAAAAAAACCAAAATGCCTTTAAGAATTAATTTAGTGTTTTCTTACCGAAAAAAAGTAGACAACTATATGATCCGGGCAAAAGGATCGAAAGACCTTTAAAAAGAAGGTTTTTTTGGGATTAAAATTTTTTCTTCCGGTTTTAAGAATACTGTTCCTGGAAAAGATTTTCTATACCAAGATTTTTTAAATAGTAGCTGGGAACCATTGCGGTTATCTGTACCACCCCGGGAAGTCTGCTAATGGAAATAGATCCAGCAATAGTTACCCTGTTTTTTACCTCATCAAGAGGCATAGTTAAAAGCTCGGATATCCGGTTCAATCCATTTTCCACGGCTTCATTTAGGTTTGCTCCGGTTCCAAAGCACTGGAGAGGAAAAACTTCTCCTTCGAGTGGGGGTTTATATTGTTCGGCAAGTTTTCTGGCGGCTTCTTTTAAATTAGAGTCGTGGGGTTGGGCCAAGAAAGGCAGGTCCTCTTTATTTGGTAGAAGAATGGGGCCGTCAAGCTTTAATCCTTTAATTACCTCAACCTCTATTTCAACTTCAGCACTTACATCAGTGGTATGTCCGGCAATTTCGCCATCTCCTTGCATCGCATGGACATCTCCGATATAGATTCCAGCTCCCGGAACTTTTACTGGAACCAGCAGGATTGTTCCTTCTCGGACTTCATCTGAATCCATATGGCCATCGGTTCGATGGGAAAGTTGTTCTTTTGTTAGAGCATAATCGTGGGGAGCATCAACAAGGAATTGCCCAAAATCTCCGGCGTTATGGGAGGACGGGAATGGAACAGAAGGGCAACTTCCAATATTTCCGATCATAGGTCTGACTCGGGTGACTACCCCCGGAAGATCGGCCTTTGCCCAGAGGTTAATCGGGTATTGTTTTGATTCAGGAGGAAGGAAAGACATTTCTTTGGCATTCTTCGCAACTTCTTCACTTCCCTCAAGGTTTAAAGTTATTGCTGTATTTGTTTCCTGGTCAAATACCATGGTATAACCAGAGCCAAAGCCAAAGGGAGTTACCGGTTTTCCACATTCCTTACACCTTATACTCTCTTCCCCGGTGCCAACTATTTCACAGTCCGGATTGTTAATATTACAGACCGGACACCTCGCGGCAACAAATGGGTCTCCATTGAAATAACCTTCCTTTGGTTGATCCGTTCCTGAGACGGTTGCAGTGGAAAGGATTTTCACTTTTTTTATTTTCAAAGCAACTGCATCTCCGACTTCCGCGCCTTCCACTTCTACGGGTTTTGTTACTTCGTGTCCGCTTGGTCCTTCGGGGGTTATCATTGGTCCCCAACACCCCGGAGAAGTGTGAGCAACTATTTTTCCTCCGTTTGCCACTGGACCAAGCATTTTTTGATTAGGGTCAAGAACCCAAACCATCTCTTTTGTTCTGACTTCTTTTTCCGGCATCCAAAGCCCCTCCTTTTTTTCAAAATTGGAGCAATCCTAACACAGGAAAAAATTGTCTGGTTTTTTTGTCTTGCTAATTAAAGTATTCTTTTTTTAATTTTTAATACCTCCCAAACTTACGTGGTTTTTACGCTTTAACCAAAAAAAATGTGAGCGGGGTCACTAAAGATTTTCCAGGATTTTAGTATTATAAAAAAAAAGCGCATAATTATTAGTGGGTATACGTGGCTAAGGGATTTTTGCAGGAAGCTATTCGTATATTTTTTTGACTGAAAAACATTTAAAATATCGAGGGTATAAAACCTGGGAAGAGTCTTTGAAGGTGGTGGGGAAAATGAAAGTAAATAAAAATACCCTTAAGATAAGAACCCTCGGCCGTTTTGAAGTAAAAAGGGGAGAAATAATGATTTCTTCGGAAGATCAGCGCTTGAGCAAACGCTGGCGGCTTTTCCAGTTGCTTATTACTTATAAAGGACAAACCCTTCCCACAGATCAAATCTTTAACTATCTAGGTTTAGAGGAAAGTGTAAACCCCGGCGAGGCATTAAAAAGCCTGGTATTTCAACTTCGTAAAACTTTAAAAGGTAAAATACCTAATGAACCCTCGGAAAATTATATCATCTGTTCAGCGGGAAATTATAGGTTTAATGAAAGTTCTGATTACTGGTTGGATATTGAGGAATTTGAAGAACTAATAAAAAAAGCTCAATCTCTTGCAGATGATTCTACCAAAGAAGCAATTTCTTATTATCAGAAAGCTTTATCACTTTACCAGGGGAATTTTTTGGCTGAAGTTCCAAATTCTTTTTGGGCAAGTTCAAAGAAAAAGAAATATAGAGAAATGTTTTTAGAAGCAATGCTCGAAGCCAATAATTTAATGCGAAAAATGGGTTTGTATAAAGAAGCCTGGGAATTATGTGAAGATGGATTGAGAATAGTTCCCCTGGAAGAACAATTACATACCCTTTCTCTCCAATCCCTCATTGACTCAAATAAAACTGGGCTTGCTTTAATTCAATACGAGGAAGCTGCTTTATTGTTTAGAGAAAACAACCTTGACCTTCCTCCCGAGTTAAAGAAAATGGGAGAAACCCTGAAAAACAAACTTGGCCTAGACCCTCAAACGGGAGATCTGCTGAACCGCCTTAAAAGCTTTGGCAAGGGAAATGGAGCTGTGATAAGCGAGCTGGAAACCTTTTCAACTATTTATCAAATCGAAAAAAACCGCACTGAAAGGGCGGAAAAACCAGGATTTTTAGTTTTCCTTGACCTAAAGGGCAATCTTCCTCCCGGTGCGGGAGGGATTGTAAGTCAGGAGTTCCAAAAAATATTGATGAAAACCCTCAGAAAAGGTGATGTAATTTGTAAATGGGGGGATCAAAATTTCCTGGCTCTTCTAAATAATACTAATCAGACTGATATTGAGGCAATCATTGGTAGACTAAGAGAAAGGATCCCTCCAGACTGGAAAAAGTTCGATTTAAATATTGAAAGCAAATTACAAAAAATATAAAAAAAGGGCCAAAAGCCCTTTTTTATGGTTGTACCTTAAATTTTTGGCAAAAATTAGGTAAAGGTTCCGTCCCCCAGTTGATGGCGAAGTAAATCATATTTTGCTACAATGCATTCCTTTTCAATTTCAATCAGGTCCTTGTCAATTAATTCTCCAAAAAGCCTGGAAACGGTTTCCCGGGAAGTTCCGATTAAGCTTGCAATTTCCCGCTGAGGAAGCCTCTTAACAAAAAGACTATCTCCTTTATGGGTCCCATTTTCAAAGAAATAAGAAAGAAGTCGGTGGTAAACGTCCTGGAAAATGAGCTTTTCAACTTCCCTGTTGGCCTTCCTAAGCCTTGTAGTAAGAACGGGGAGGAGGGCAAGTGCAATACGGGGAGAATCTTTTAAAACTTTTGAAAAATCATTTGAACTTATTTGCAGGGTTTCGAGTTTGGTTAAAGCCTGGGCCATTCCGGATCGACCTTGCCCGTCAAGGATAGCAAGTTCTCCAAGGCAGTCGCGGGGGCCAAGAATGGCAAGGGTTTTTTCTTTGCCCTCGGGAGAAACTTTTAATATTTTTACCCATCCTTTTTTTAAAATAAAAAGCCTGTCTCCCGGGTCGTCTTCCATGAAAACAATTTCCCCCTTTGAAAAAGTACGGGGAGATACAACCCGGGCAATTTTCTCCAGGTCCTCCTTTTCCAGGGAAGAAAAGAGTTCTAAATGTGAAAGGAAATCCAACTCAGAGCAATCCATCTTCTAACCTCCTAATTTATGTGAGAGATCTCATGGATTACCTGCATGGTCAGGGATTTTATCCCCAAGTTTTTCCCTGACCCAATCCGGCATTCCTTGGGATTTTTCGGGATCAATAAGAGTTATTCCTGTAATTGTGGTTGAAAGGGGGGAGAAAGAGGAAGGGGGTTCACCTTTTATTGCCTGCATAGTTTCTCCAGGTCCAACCAAAACTTCAACCCTTTCGGAAGTAAATGATACAACTCCTTCATAAACCGTTATTATTGTTTTATTTCGGTCAACTATAAGGGAAAATTCCGTTCCTCTAACGGCAGCAACGGCACTTGGGGTTTCAACCTCAAAGGTAATTATTCCCTCAATTAAATGGATAACCCTTGCTCCAAGGGTTCCCCGGCTCATGTAAAGGCTATTTTTCTCATCACTTACTTTTTTTATTCGGAATAATGACCGAGGGCCAACCCAAACTGTAGAATTATCTGGGAACTCCATAAATAAATTAGTACCAGAAAGGGTTTGGACCCTGTCCCCCTCAATTAAAAAATCCTCAGGGCTAAGGGGTGTGTTTTTCCAGAATTGCCACCAGGGAATATCTCTTTGCAGGCGGGCCTGGCCATCCAGTTCAATTATTTTTACTTTTAGAGAATCATCAGGAGTATTAGAAAAAACTACTAATGAAAAGACAAGAAGAAAAATAATTATCAATAAAAATTTCGCTTTCATAATCTCACATCCCCAGTTCTTTGATTTTTATGGTCAACTGGTTTTCTTTTTTCCCCAGGTATTGTTTGGCAGCAGAAGGACCTAAAATTAATTCTCCCGGTCTTGCCCTTTCTTCAAGGTGGCTTGCAGTGTTAACCGGTGACCCAATAACCGTATATTCCAATCTTTTTTCAGAGCCGATATTACCGGCTATTACTTCTCCGATTTCTAATCCTGCTCCTAAAGAAAGAGGGAACCCAATCTTTTCTAATTCTATATTAATTTCCGCTACAGTTTTGATTGCCTTATCAAGGCTATTTTCCAGGGGTAAGGGGGCTCCAAAAATTATTAATGCTCCATCCCCTAAAAACTTATCTAAAGTCCCACCGTTTTGCATTGCTATATCAGTAACTAAACGGAAAAATATATTAAGGGTATTTACCGTTTCTTTTGATTCCCTGCCACTGGCCCAGACTGTAAAACCTCGTAAGTCTACAAAAAGAGCAGCAACTTTTTTGCTTTCCCCTTCAAGGTTTACGATTTCGGGGTTTGTTGTTATTCTATCAACTATTTCCGGAGGTAAATACCGCTGGAATAGGTTTTTTAATTTTTTTTGCCGGGTTTCTCCCCGAATAATAAGGTCATAAAGGAGAATTCCCCCCTGCAGGGATGTCCCCATTAAAAGGGGGACTCTATCTAAAAGGTGCCCGGAAGAGAAAAGGTAATGGCCAACAATAAAAATTAGGATAATTTGAGCAAGGATAAAAAAGACAATGCTGTTGAAATTGCTCCGGGAGGAAAACAGCCAGTTAGCAAGGAAAATCAGGGCAATAATGATCAAAACATTGTGGATGTTGAGGCGGACAATTTCCTCTCCCTGGACCAAAGTGTTAATGGCATGGGCCCCAAGCACAACACCGGGGACAAATCCATGGTTAGAAAATGGTGTCATTACAAGATCCCCCAGTGTGGGATCGGTACTTCCAACCAGAACCACTCTATTTTCCAGTAATTCGGGGTCGAAATTCTCGGCTAAAAGATCTTTAAAGGAAATGGTGGGGAAAGGATTTCCAGGAGCAGAAAAAGAGATAAAGGAATTAGAAAAAGATAGATCATCCCACGTTCTGTTACCAGCAACCTCCCGGGCAATTAACTCAAACCAACCCTCAACATCCTCGACAAATGGGAACCTCCGGATTATCCCATCCCTGTCAGCCAGGTAGTTAACGTGCCCTACCCCGTAAGCCTCCCCGGATAGGGTGGGAGGGGGAGAAGTCTTAGTTCTGATAAAAGCTGTTTCGGTATGCAACCTTCTCAAAAGCCCTAAATCAAGGGACATGGGAATGAAGGTTTTCCCTTTGCTCATGGCCAGGGCAAGGTCCTGATCCCCTTCCCTCTCATCAAGAAAAAGAATATCAATTCCTACTGCTT
>PUKG01000221.1 GCA_003550445.1 Halobacteroidaceae bacterium | reverse complement strand
CATGTTCCCCTTGAACTCCAGCCTGTAAATCTTCAACCATTTTTTTGTTAACTTCCCAGGTTCCGCCGGGGATGGGCTTTAAAAGCCCACCCCTGGCAGAAATTGCATCAATTTCCTCTACCTTAAAGCCCGCCTCTTCCAGGGTTTCCAGGATTATTTTTCGCCGGAAACTTTCCTGATCCGCAATTCGCTTATATTCTTTCAGTACATCGCTCGAATGGCGAACAGTTTTGTCCAGAACACATTCCTGCCCTTCGTAAAGGGCCATTTTTGTTGAGGTTGACCCAGGATTGAGAACCAGGATCCTATAATCCATATTCCCCACTCCTAGCGTTTGATATAGTTGCTGCGAACTCTTCCCATTTTTTCAATACGCTCTTCTGCCAATCGGTCAGCAGCCTTATAGGTAGGTATATTATCTCTCTCAGCGATTTCAAGAACCATTTTAACACTATTATAAATTTCTTCAACTGACTTTAAAGCTCTTTCTTTATTATATCCCTTTAGTTCATCGGCAACATTAATCAATCCACCAGCGTTAATTACATAATCAGGGGCATAAAGAATTCCTTTTTTCTCGATTTCTTCCCCGTGACGCTCTTCAGCCAGGACGTTATTCGCTCCTCCGCCTACAATTTTACACTTGAGCTGGGGAAGGGTTTTGTCATTAATAACTGCACCGAGAGCACAGGGAGCAAAAATATCCATATCCACGCTGTAAATCTCGTCAGTGCCCACAGCTTTAACCCCAAATTCATCCACAACTTTTTTGACTCTTTCTTCATCAATGTCTGTTACTACAACTTCTGCTCCTTCGTCTTCAACAAGGTGCTTGACCAGATAATATCCGACGCTTCCAACACCCTGAACTGCTACTTTTTTACCTTTCAGGCTGCGGCTTCCATATAGCTTTTCAGCACAGGCCTGCAATCCATGATACACTCCTTTGGCAGTAAAAGGAGAGGGATCTCCACTTGTTCCCATCAGACCCACTACCGAGTCGGTTTCCATGGCCACATAGTTCATATCATGGGGTGAAGTTCCAACATCTTCAGCAGTAATATAGCGGCCGTTTAGGCTCTGGACAGCCCGGCCAAAAGCCCGCCACAACTCTTCGCTCTTGTCCTTTTTGGGATCACCAATTACAACACCTTTTCCTCCGCCAAGATTTAAACCGGCAACAGCAGCCTTGTAAGTCATTCCACGGGCCAGGCGCATTACATCCTCAATTGCTTCATCTTCTTTTTCATAAACCCACATCCGGGTTCCCCCCAGAGCAGGCCCAAGGGTGGTATCATGAATACAAATCAAGGCCTTCAAACCAGAAGTTTCATCATAGGTAAACACCAGTTGTTCAAAATCATACTTTTCCATGTAATCAAATTTTTCCATTATTTTTCCCTCCTTGAGGTTTAATTCAAATGGCCATTTTCCCCAGGCCTATTGATAATAATTTTGTCTGGGCATCATCCGCTCGGGAAGTCAGTACTACCGGTACCCTGGCCCCCACCACAATACTGGCAGCCCGATACCCACCGAGATAAAGCATGGCCTTGTAAAAAACGTTCCCTGCTTCAATGTCCGGCATCAGCAAAATATCAGCTTTCCCGGCAACCTGGCTGGTAATACCTTTATGCCGTGCTGCTTCTTCGTTTACCGCATTATCGAGGGCAAGGGGGCCATCAACAATAACTCCCTTTATCTGACCCCGGTCGGCCATCTTCGAAAGGGCAGCAGCTTCCAGAGTCGCCTGCATATCAGGATTTACAACTTCCACAGCTGCCAGGGGAGCAACTTTGGGTTGTTCAATTCCAAGTTTCTGGGCTACTTCAGCAGCATTTGAAATTATCTGAGCCTTTTTTTCCAGGTCGGGAGCAATGTTCATCGCCCCGTCAGTCATTATGAGCAATCTTCCCAACCCCACATCCATTACAGAAAGGTGGCTTAAAAGCCGGTCTCTTCGAAGCCCATATTCCTTGGTTAAAAGGGCTCGTAAAAGAGTAGAAGTTCCAATCAATCCCTTCATCAAAAAATCTGCCTTGCCTTCTGCAACCAGTTCCATGGTTTTATGAGCAATTTCATTGGGATCAGAGTAGTCAACAATCCAGCTGGGGTCTACCTCAAAGTTGGCTTTTTTCCCCGCTTCAATTATGGCTGTTTTTTCCCCAACAAGTACAGGCTCTATCATCCCGCTGGTTTCAGCATCTCTTACTGCTGCCAAAACCTCGCTATCAGCCGCTGCGGCAACTGCCATTTTTGCTTTGGGACTTGTCTGAGCAGCTTTTAATAATTCCTCTAAGGACCTTAACATCACTCCACCTCCTCGCCATATTTTTTTGCTTTCTCAACTCCGGAAAGAACCCGATAAGCACCAAGGGCAAGGGCTTCCATCTCCATAGATCCAGGGACTATCTTAACAGGAGCAATAAATTCCACCCGGGCTGTTATGCCTTTTGTAAGGTAATCAGAATGAGCAATACCACCAGTCAGGATAATTTGGTCCACTTCCCCTTTTAAGACTGTAGCAACCATGCCAATTTCCTTGCTAATCTGATATATCATGCCCTCGTAGACTTTTTTGGCCTTTTTATTTCCAGAAGAAATTTGATTTTCAATTTCCTGGCAGTCATTTGTTCCCAGGTAAGCAAGTAAGCCTCCCCGGCGGGTAATTTTGTTCCGCAATTCTCTTGGATTATAGTCTCCGCTGAAAGCCATTTTTACAAGATCGCCAACAGGTAATCCACCTGTTCTTTCTGGAGAATAAGGACCCATTTCATTAGCATTATTTACATCAACAATTCGTCCTTTTTCCAGAGCTGCTATCGAAATACCCCCACCCAGATGGGCAACCACAGCATTAAATTCATCAAGTGCTTTTCCTTTTTCCTCAGCCACTTTTCTAGCCACTGCTTTTATGTTTAAAGCATGTCCAAGGGAGCGGCGTTGGATTTCCGGGATTCCTGAGTAACGAGCCAAGGGAGTAAATTCATCAACAGAAACGGGATCGGTAATGAAAACTGGTAAATTATCTTCTTTTGTAAGTTCATAACCCATTAAACCCGCGAGGTTTGAGGGGTGCTGGCCCTGAACCCCTACTTTTAAATCCTTTTTCATCTTTTCATTTACTTCATAGGTTCCACCAGCAAGAGGTTTTAATAACCCACCTCGTGCAGCAACTGCTACAAAATCCGTGATTTTATAACCCTGTTCCTGCAAAAAATTCCGGACCACTTCAACTCGGTAATCTAATTGATCGGGAATTTCAGGAAATCTTTCCATCTCTTTAATGGGATGTTGAATATTTTCATCAAAAATTATTCCTTTCCCATCATCCCAAACAGCAATTTTCGTTGAAGTTGAACCGGGATTTAAAACCAGAATTTTTTTGCTCATTCCCAAGAGCCTCCTTACTTCCCTGGAAAAATTCTTTTTATCTGGGATACTCCTTCAATTCGATTTTCGGCCATCATATCAGCAGCCTTTAGGGTAGGTATCTGGTTTTCCCGGGCAAGGCGAAATACTTCTAAAAGCATGTCGTAAATCCCGTCAGCTTTTTTGAAAGCCCTTTCTTTGCTGTATTCCTCTTCAGCTGTTTCATCAGCAACCTGGATCAATCCCCCAGCATTAATCACATAATCCGGTGCATAAAGGATGCCTTTCTTTTCCAGGGCTTCGCCGTGTTTATCTTCTTCGGCAAGGACGTTGTTGGCAGCACCCCCAATAATTTCACAGTTAAAACGATCAATTGTGTCATCATTAACAACACTACCCAGGGCATTTGGAGAAAAAATATGACATTCAACATCATAGATTTTTTCGGGATCTACAACTTCCACTTCGGGGAAATCTTTTTTAATTCGTTCAATGTATTCCTGATTAACGTCAGAAACTACAATTTCCGATCCTTCTTCGGAAAGGTGTCCTACAAGTTTGTGACCAACTTTTCCAACCCCTTGAACCGCCACTTTTAACCCTTCAAGGCTATCAGTTCCGTATTTTTCCTTAGCACAGGCTTTTAAGCCTTTCCAGGTTCCATAGGCTGTAATGACAGAGGTATCGCCGCTACCTCCATATTCTTCCGGCAAAGCTCCAACAAAATCAGTTTCTCTTCCCATTACCACAAAATCTTCAAAAACAGTCCCTACATCAGTTCCTGTTGAGAAGCGACCTTTCAGTCCCTCTACAAAACGTCCCATTGCGCGAAAGAGATTTTCTGACTTGTCTTTTTTGGGGTCAGCGTAAATTACCGCCTTTGCTCCACCAAAGTCAACCCCTGTTGCGGCAGACTTATAAGTCATTCCTTTTGCCAGGCGCAATGCATCATAAATTGCTTCGTCCTCATTGGGGTATTTCCACATTCTGCACCCTCCAAGCCCCGGTCCCAAAACAGTGTTATGAATCGCAATAATTCCTTTTAGGCCAGATTTCTTGTGCTGGCAGAGAAAAAGCTGTTCATGGCCTTCTTTCGCCATTTCTTTAAAAATTTCCATTTGATACCCTCCCTCCTGTTTCTTTTCAAAATATATTAAAGCAAAACTTGTACCAAAAAAAGAACCCCGGTCAAATCTGGGGTTCTCGCCAGGCTCTTCTGCAGCTTCCTGCGGTTTGTGCAACTTTTTGCAGGAAAGTTTTTTCATTCAAGGTTGTGCTTTTTCATTTTATAATACAGGTTGCGCTCAGAAATTCCCATTTTTTCGGCTGCCATTTTCCGATTTCCGTTGCTTAATGAAAGAGCCCTCCTTAATACCTCCCTTTCTTTTCTATCCAAAGCATCTTTTAAATCCAGTCGACCATCTGTGATAGGTTCTTCTTCCCCTACCTGAGTATCATCAAGTCTGTAAGCAAGTCCAAGGGCGGGAAAATGGTGTGCCTCTAATACTTCGGAATTATAATCAACCTCAATCATTGCCCTTCCTACAACATTTTCCAGTTCCCTGACATTCCCGGGCCAGTCGTATTCCTGTAAGAGCTGGAGGGCTTCAGAATTGCATTTTTTTACCATTCGTCCATACTCCTGGTTAAATCTTTTTATCAGGTGGTTAACAAGTTCTGGAAGATCTGATTTTCTCTCCCGCAAAGGAGGAAGGTATATCGGAAAAACATTTAACCGATAATAAAGATCTTCTCGGAAATTTCCCTTCCGAACTTCTTCTTCTAAGTTAGCATTAGTAGCAACAATTACCCTTACATTGACCGTTTCTGGTTCAGTCCCCCCCACGGGAGTAAATTCTTTTTCCTGAAGGACCCGCAATAGTTTGGCCTGCATTTGAAAATCCATTTTTGCAACCTCATCAAGAAAGATAGTTCCATTATTGGCCTCAGAAAAAAGCCCTTTCTTTCCTCCGGGACGGGCCCCGGTAAAAGCTCCTTCCTTGTACCCAAAAAGTTCACTCTCAATAAGGGAATCAGGTATTGCTGGACAATTAACCCTTATAAACTGGGCTTTACTCCTTTTGCTCTCGTTATGGATTGCGTGGGCAAAAAACTCTTTTCCCGTTCCGCTTTCTCCTCTGAGCAAAACCGTTACGGGGGTCTGGGAAGCTTTTTTTGCCTGCTCAATAACCCTGTCCATTTTAGGGCTTGAACCTATAATATCCTCAAAGGCATATTTTGCCCGAAGCCTACGAAGCATCCAATTAGCCCGGTCCAATTCATCGGATAGTTTTTTTAATTCCGAGATATCATGAATAACTCCAACGCTTCCCCGCAACTTCCCGTTTATAATAATAGGGGCAACATTTACAATTACATCCCTTTTTTGCGGGCCAACTTTTAGGGGAACCCCCGAAACAGGCTTTCCTGTTTGTAAAACCTTGTAATGCATGCTTTCCCCTTCAGCGATATCAACTGTTGCCGGGCGTCCTATAACATCTTTTTCCGTTAAACCAGTCATTCTGGAATAAGCAGGGTTAATAAGCAAGCCCCTTCCATTCTCATCGACAACAGAAATAGCATCCTGGGCAGAATCAATTATAGCCTGAAGCATTTGCAGGCTTTCCCCTTGAAGGGGGTTAGAATTAAGTACTGCCAAAAATTTCTGAAAAGGAGGCGGTAACTCTGCTTCTTTTCCACTTGATTGGAGCTTTATAATCAAATCAAATTCTTTGTTTGTTACCTCTTCCCGGTAAACCTCTATTCCCCTCATTAATTCAAGTTGCTGAATAAAGCTCTGCCAGCTTTGCAGGGAATCAGGAATTAGAACTTTCATTTTTATTTCCCTCCCACCGCCCAGGGGGGGTTCAGGTGGATTTTTACAGGCAAAATTTCCCCCGGAATATCAATTTCCGGAATCAGTTCATGCAAAACCGCAGTAAATTTAATCGGAATTCCCTGCTCTCTGGCAAGGGCTTCAACCATGTTATAACTTTCTTCTACCTCCTGGGAAGAAGTCTCCTTACCCAGGTTTCCATTGGCAACAAAATGGGTAACCTGTAGACGTGAAGCGCTTTCAATAGCAGCCTTTAGTTCAATCAGGTTTCCCTTACTTGAGGAAAAAGGTCTATAAGGGTTTATTACCATAATAAGCTCATAATTCCCGGGAGTTAAATGCCTACCCAAGCTCCCGAGCACTCTTGCCCCATCATCATCTCCCCCAACATCAATAATAGTTTCCCTATCAGGATCCTCTAGAGCCCGAAAAATATCGGAAGTTATTATGGGAAGATCGGCCTGGGGCATGCTCCTGGGATAAATTAAATCAATCCCCGCCTGATCCAAGGTTTTTTCCGCTTCTCTGAGGCGAAAATAGGGTTTTACAACGTCAAGGTCAAGTAAAAAGGGAGGGGTTTTCCTGGAAAGTGCATAGTTAATAGATATTTCGGTTTT
>PUKG01000297.1 GCA_003550445.1 Halobacteroidaceae bacterium | reverse complement strand
TTTTTATTCAACTCTTCTGGCAAGCGCGGATCGTGCCACTTTTCCCATTCTGCGGCTTTTTCAGGGTAACGGGTTTTATAATCCTTCCACCGCTCTTCCCATTCTTTCCTACCCGTTCCCAGTTTTCTCTGGAGTTCCTCAAAGTGAGCTTTGACTTCTTGAGGGATAAAAAACTCTTTGTCAACGGGCCAGCCAAGGTTTTCTTTAGTGGCTTTAACTTCTTCTGCCCCAAGAGGTGCCCCGTGGGCTGCGGCCTTTCCTTCCTTGCCCGGGCTTCCATACCCGATTTTTGTCCTAACTTTAATTAGTGTTGGTTTTTCTTTATTGGCTTTTGCTTGAGATATTGCTTCGGCTATTTTCTCGATATCCTGACCATCTTCAACGGTTAAAACCTGCCAGCCAAAGGCTTTAAATCTTTTGCAAACTTTCTCAGAAAATGTTAAATCCGTTGGCCCATCAATTGTTATTTCGTTATCATCGTAAAAACAGATTAATTTATCTAAGCCCAGATGACCGGCAAGGGAAGCAGCCTCACTGGTAATGCCTTCCATCATACACCCGTCTCCCGCATACATGTAGGTATAGTGATCAATTATTTTTAAGTCAGGTTGGTTAAATTCTGCGGCAAGGCGCTGTTCGGCAATGGCCATACCCACTGCGTTCGCAAACCCCTGTCCAAGGGGACCTGTTGTTGTCTCGACCCCTGGGGTATCTCCATACTCTGGATGTCCTGGAGTTTTACTGCCCAACTGACGGAAATTTTTTATTTCGCCCATACTCAAATCATATCCAAAAAGATGTAGCAAGCCGTATAATAACATGGACCCGTGTCCGGCAGTAAGAACAAAGCGGTCTCTATCAGGCCAATTGGGGTCTCGGGGATCATGTTTTAGAAACCTGCTCCAGAGGGTATAACCCATGGCTGCTCCACCCATAGGTAACCCGGGATGACCTGATTGGGCTTTTTCCACAGCATCAACCGCCAAGAACCTTATTGTATCAACTGCTGTCTTTTCAACTGACATCTTATCCCTCCTGTTGCATTCTTATTTTCCATTTTCCCTTTCTATATTTATTTCCTGCCCTTCAACTCAATTCCTGCCTGTTTTCAATGGAACCTATTTGTTTATTTTCCTCCCCGAATAGGTAAACTCGTCACTGTTCATCTTAAAAAGATCCCCATCTTTTTCCCCGATTATATTAGCACAGGAAGGGCACTTTAATTTCCCTTCTTCAACCAGAGCAAAAAGCTTTTTTATTCTTGGAAAATAACAGCGAAGGACTTTTCCGGGGCCAATTTTTTTGTACCGCATAATTTTACTTTTACAACGCCCACATTTTATCGTCAACAAATTTCCCACTCCTGAATTCTTTTTTCAATAATCTTTTTCCCCTTTAGGATAAAATATCCTTTGTCGTTAATTTTTTTTTGATTTTGAAGCCATTTTTTCACTCTACATTTTTTCCCTTTTGAATTTAAACCCGGAAGGAAAACTGCCAGGTTTTGGGTAATAATCACTTTTTAAAAACTATTTTGGTTTTCCCAAAGCCAGATTGCTTTTCTCTTTCTCCTCTGTTAATATTATAGGCAAATAGAAAAGGTTGTTTTTGATTTTCATCCTGGCCAGCTTTGGAAGATCTGGCCAAATAATTTTTTTCAAGGAGAATTGGTAATGCAAACCAAGCATATTTTTTTTGCCGGGGATGCGAGGGACTTAAAACAAATCCCGGATAACAGCATTGAGTTGATGGTAACTTCTCCACCCTACCCAATGATTGAAATGTGGGATGAAACCTTTTCCAATCTCAATCCTGAAATTGCCGAGAAACTTTCTTTAAATGAGGGTTTTAGGGCATTTGAATTAATGCACTGCGAACTTGATAAAGCCTGGAAAGAAGTTTTTAGGGTATTGAAAAAGGGTGGAATAGCCTGCATTAACATTGGGGATGCCACTCGTTCCCTGGGAAGTAATTTTAGCTTGTATCCCAATCATTCCCGTATTCTTGAAAGTTGTAGAAAAATTGGTTTTTCTTCTCTCCCCTCAATAATCTGGCGAAAAGAAACCAATTCACCCAATAAATTTATGGGTTCAGGTATGCTACCTCCCGGAGCATATGTAACCCTGGAACATGAGCATATCCTTATTTTGCGGAAAAAAACAAAAAGGGAGTTTAATACCCCTGAAGAGAAAAAAACCCGGCGGGAAAGTGCTTTTTTTTGGGAGGAAAGAAATAACTGGTTTTCTGATGTTTGGTTAAACCTAAAAGGAACAAGGCAAAAAATTGCCAAAAATGACCTAAGAAAACGCAGTGGGTCTTTTCCATTTGAACTAGCCTATAGATTGGTAAGCATGTTTTCTGTTAAAGGGGATAATATATTAGACCCTTTTGCAGGCTTGGGAACGGTAATGCTTGCTGCAATGTGTTCTGAAAGAAATAGTATCTCCATTGACATAGAAGAAAATCTGAGAAAAACTGCCCTGGAAATTGCCCTTGACTTCAAATCTCAAGGAAACCAGTATATTAAAAAGCGAGTTGAAAAACACCTTGACTTTGTCAGAGAAAGAAATTTACTTGGCAAAACCTTTAAGTACCAGAACTATAATCATGATTTTCCTGTAATAACCCGACAGGAAAGGGAAATTAAATTTAATATCATGGAAAAAATTGAACATGAGGAGGACAATTCTATTTCTGTAAGCTATTCCCCTTTTGCCTAAGGGAAAAGGGCCGGATTTTTGAATAAAACCCGGCCCTTTTTTGTTTTAATGATAAAATTAAAACAGTAATTTTTTTGTGGTTATTTAGAAGTTAAAAATCATTCTTTCACAGGGAAAACTCATATCCTTTGTAAGTAAAAGCCTCCACCAGACCAATCTTGCGGGCAACCGCTTCTGATGGTCTGTTACTCTCCATGCAATCCCAGTAGGGACGAAAATTCCTTATATTGCACTCTTTCAAAAATTCTCCAGCCATTATTTGAGCCAGCTTTTTCCCCTGGAAATCAGGAAGGGTTTCAATATCAATCCCGTGGGTTGAGCCCGAAACAAAACCAGAAAAACAAAGACCCACAATTTCTTTATCCTTCAAGATACCGTAACCAATCCCCTTTTCAAAAAAACTTATTGGATCATCCCAGAATTGGCAGATCCGTTTTGCCCAGAAAAGAAAGTTGGATATTTCCTGGGAAAAGTTTTCCCGAGAAAGCCTGAAAAGAGAAAATTCCCGGGGAAGGAATACATCCCTTAAAACATTTCCTCCCCTTTCAGACATCGTAAAGACTTTTTGATTCCAACATTTCAGTTCCTTTTGGGCGAAAATATTTTCTATTGCCTTTTCCCAACCCCGATGATTTCCAAAACATTCAAACCATTGCAAACCAAACTCTCTGGCCTGAGGAGCGATTACCCGGTCAATAAAAATGGGGATCTTTTTTATAAACTGGCCATTTTTCTCATCTCCAAAGAAAAAAAACCCGTCATGGTTACCCAACCAAACCAGGCCGGAAGAAGGCCTGTTTTTATTATCAACAAAAACCCGGCCCGGATTAATTCCCTCTATTATGGCCTTGACTTCAAGTTGACCCCGTGGATTAACTACATTTTCACACCTGCCAAATTGGCTCCTCTCTAGTTCAAAAACCATTATCAATTCACTCCTGAAAAAAACTTTTCCCGATTACTTTATTACCCCAAAAGTAATTCCACCGCTCCTTTAGCATGGATCAGAGTTGTATCAAAAAGGGGTAAAAAAGTGTCCTTTTGTTTTACCAAGAGAGGAATCTCTGTGCAACCAAGTATTACCCCTTCTGCTCCTCTTTCTGCCAGACGTTCAATAACTTTTAAAAATTTATTTCTTGATCTGTCAAAGATTTTCCCCGAAATCAACTCGGTATAAATTATTTCGTGAACAACTTCCCTATCATCTTCTGTGGGAATAATCGTTTCGATCCCGTGTTTATCCTTAAGGAGAGAAGAATAAAAATCGTTCTCCATGGTAAACTTTGTTCCCAAAAGGCCTACCTTTTTTAATCCCTCATCCTTTATTGCCTCCCCTGTAGCATCTGCAATATGCAATAGGGGAACCCCTACAGCTTTTTGGACTGTATCCACCATAATATGCATAGTATTGGAGCAAATAATAATTACATCGGCTCCTGCCTTTTCCAGGCAAATCCCGATCCGCTCCATTTCAGAGGCAAGGGTTTCCCATTTTCCCTGATGCTGCAGGGAAGAAATATCTGCAAAGTTAACCGAATAAATAATACTTTTACAGGAATGGGCTGGGCCAAGTTTTTCTCGAACGGTTTGGTTAATTATTCGGTAATATTCGCTGGTTGATTCCCAGCTCATGCCTCCAATTAAACCCAAAGTTTTCATGCGGCCTGCCTCCCGAAGAATTTTTTCCATTATATCACATGACCATTCTAATTACCCGTTTCTTTGCAAAGAAAAAACAGGAGTTGGGGGGAAGGAAGACTGTTAACTCCTGTTTTTCCTTTCGATTTAAAAAATCACCTGTTTTGTTATTGAAAAAACGATTTTAACCTGGTTAAAAGAATAATAAAGAAAATTTTTGTTTTTGGCCTGTTAAGTCTGATTTGCCGATTTTCCCGAGGAGAATTTTTTTGCTCTTCAAACCTTTTTTCCGCCAGGTAAAGGTTGAACAAATTTTCCCTCTCCTTTCATATAATTTTACTCGGTCAGTTTTTTTTGACGATTTGGTAAAAAATTAAACCCTTCCCAGGGGTTTAATTTGTCTCTGAACAAAACCCGGTAAAACCTACGGAAAACTTTTTGCTTCCACTCCCATCCCTTTTTTTCATCTTCTCCATAAGTTTCTCAAATTCTGTAAGAAAAGCTGCAAATTCTTCGGGTTCCATCCTTACATCAAATTGAGTAAAATAGGAAGTTTGATCTTCAATTGACCCCGGACGAAATTCAAAAGCTGAAAGGGGCGCCCTAAGCATTTTTCCTTTTAAACGGTTTATTACTTCCAATCCCAGCTGTCTTACAGAACCGCTATCAACAAAAGTCATCAAATCATCACTTGGTACTATTGACTTGCCAACAGAACGATAAAACTTCTGCATGATTCCACTCTTTTCTTCCCTTCGAACAACTTCTATTATCCCGTTTCTTTCCAGTTCTCCCAGGTGGTAATGGACCTTTGAACGAGGAATTTCCAGAATCTCAGAAAGCTGCTGGCCTGTATAAGAGTCTTCCATTAAATGAGATAAAATTGTAATCCGCAAAGGATCGCTAAGGGCCTTTAATTGTTCTAATTTATCTAAAAACAAAACCTTTTTCATTGGGGCTCCTCCTCGGTCAGTTTTTATTGACCGATTTAATTTTATCACTTAATCTTGTTTTTGTCAATACCAGGAGAAATTTTCCTTGAATAACTGGGTTCTGCAGGATTTTTCACCGCAAAATTAGAATTATTACTATATTCTGTAAAAAGGCGGGGATTTCAAATGGAGATTCCAAAGGTTCGTATTATTGGAGGAGGACTGGGGGGAATTGCAGCAGGTATTTCCCTTCTTAACTCTGGCTTTAGAGTTGATATTTTCGAAAAAAACAGCCACCTCGGTGGGAAGCTTAACTATACAGAACAGGATGGTTTTTCCTTTGACCTTGGGCCATCAATTTTAACAATGCCTCATATTTTTTCCCGGGTATTTGAAGAAAGTAATCGAAGAATCGAAGATTACGTTGACTTTGAACTTCTTGACCTGCAGTGGAGAAACTTTTTCCCAGATGGGACCATTATTGACCTTTATTCCAGTCCCGAAACCATGGTTCAAAAAAATGAACTTTTTACTCAAAAGGATGGCCAGGAAATCTCCCGCTTCTTATCATACGCCCAGGAATTATATCAACAGGTAGAAAAAGGTTATTTTAAAAAAGGAATTGACACCCTGCCACAACTTATCAAGTACCATGGAATATCCGAAACCATTAAAGGTTTTGATATGTTTTCGACAGTCGACAGGGGGGTAAGGCGCTATATTTCTAATCCCTACTTAATCGACATCCTTAATTTCTTTTGTAAATACGTGGGTTCTTCTCCTTATTCAGCACCCGCCGTTTTAAATTTAATGCCATATATTCAGCACAAATTTGGACTCTGGTATGTTAAGGGAGGGTTATTCAACCTCAGCCAGGCCCTGCAAAAACTTTTTCTCGAGCTGGGGGGGAAAATCTACCTGGAACAGGAAGTAATTGGGCTGTTTACCAATGGGGATAAAATTACCAGTATGCAGCTGGAAGATGGAGAAATTATCGAAGGAGATATTTTTGTTTCCAACATGGAGGTTATCCCCACCTACCAGGAACTCCTGGGAGAAGAGCAAAGCTTTATCCGGAAGTTTAATCGATTTGAACCGGCCTGTTCCGGCTTGGTTCTCCACCTTGGAATAAACAGACAATACCCCCAACTAGCTCACCATAATTTTTTCTTTTCTTCAGATCCTAAAGAACATTTCTCCACAATATTTAAAGACAAAAAACTCCCAAGCGATCCCACGATTTACCTTGTTGCTCCTACAAAAACCAATTCATCTACCGCTCCCCCGGGGGGAGAAGTAATAAAAATTCTTCCTCACATTCCTTATTTACAAAAACCTCCCTTCTCCCGAGAAGATTACAAAAAACTCAGGGCAAATGTATTGGAAAAACTTGAGAAAATGGGCTTGACAGACCTCCGTAAGCACATTGTAACAGAATTAATGTGGACTCCGGAAGATATTTATCGGCTTTACCTTTCTAATAAAGGAGCCATTTATGGAGTGGTTTCTGATCGAAGAAAAAACCTCGGGTTTAAAGCACCCAAGGTTAGTGGAAAATATAGAAATTTATTTTTTTC
>PUKG01000173.1 GCA_003550445.1 Halobacteroidaceae bacterium | reverse complement strand
GATTTATTATAAATCATCATATTTTCAATCCGTTCCACTTCCCCGGGATTTATTCCTTCCAGTGGTTTAATTTTAAAAAGCAACCTAAAAATTCCCGTTGTCCTCAAAAACCCCAACCCAAGGTAAGAAAAAATACTTTTCCAAACAATACTCCTGTTACCCCGGTAAAAAGCCGAAGAACCGCCATCAAGCAAGATTACTCCTGCTACAAGCTTCGTATTCCTTTGGGCAAACTGAAAAAGCTCTGTAGCTCCAAAAGAATGCCCAACAAGAACAAATGGTGGCTTCTCTCCTGCTTTTTCCAAAAGTATTAGTAAATCATTATTAATCTGTTCTATGGTTCGAGGTCTTGAGGTCCTTTCACTCCACCCGTAGCCAAAACGATCATAAAGAACTACTCTGTAGTCTTTGGAAAGCTCAGAAAATGGCCTGAAGAAATTCCCGTAGGAAAACATCCCATTTCCACAACTAAAAACAATTGTTGGGGAACCAATTCCCCTGCCTAATAGGTGCATTTTTTCTCCCCCAACCTCTATCAACTTTCCCGGAGGAGGGAATTTTTTTCTCTCAATCCTGCGACTTATCTGGTGAAAAAGGGTGCTAAAAACAAAAATAGAAATAAAAACCAAAAAAATTGTTTTTATGATTTTCCCCCCTCAACAAAAAACTATTCCAAGGGTTTTTGTTTCCTTGAACTATTTCACCCTTACCTGGGGATAACCAGTAATCGGGTAGGAAAAATGGATGTGCCTTATCTTCCACTCATCTTCTTTTTTTTCTAAAATAAAGGTTAGCCTTATGGGCCAGAAATAATTTTCTCCCTTTTGGGTTTCTTCCAGCGCGGTTGAAGCTCCTTTAATTATTTCCAGTAATTTTTCCTGGTGGCTTATTTTTCCCTCTTCAATAATTGTTTTAATAAAACCCATTGTTTTATCAAAGTATTCCTCTTTTTTTATCCTTTCTTTAATAAAGCCCATTAAACCTATGTAAGCTTTCCCTTCATCTACATGAAAAATTCCTTCCTCCAGATTTAAGACCAGGTCACCCCAGTATTTCCAATCATATTCAATTATTTTTATTACTTTTTCTCTGTTTGAACACCACTCCACATCCTCTGTTGACGTGGCAGAAGTGCCAATAATGGAAACTTCTTCCCCGGGAAGAAACAATCTTTCAACAAATTCCTTTGCCTTATCAGGTTCCCTTTTATCATATCCTTTTTGAAATTCCTGTAAAATTTGTAAAACTTCTTCTTTTGGGTCCATTAAATCCTCTCCTTTCCTTTTCCTGGGCAAACAATAATTATTAAAAATTAAGCTTTCTTTGCTTCAGGTTAATATTAAAAGGAGCCCAAAACCAATCCCCTTCAATTTTATTCCTTTTTCCCTTGAAAAAGCCTTTTTTTTGTCCGAAAAAAATAATCCCCGGGAAGAAAATTCTGCAAATTAAACTACAGAGATTTTACCTATCCCGGGTTAATTTCCCGCCTCTATCTTTTTCTTAATCTGGGATCCAGTACATCTCTCAAGCCATCTCCAATGAAGTTAAACCCCAGAACAGTTAACATTATTGCCACCCCTGGAAAAGTAGCAATCCAGTGGGCATTCCGCAAATAGGCTCTTCCATCAGCAAGAATAGCACCCCAGCAGGGAGTTGGGGGCTGGGCACCCATTCCAAGAAAACTCAGTGCCGATGCAGCTATTAAAGCTGATGGAAAATGCAAGGTCGCTACAACAATTACCGGACCAATTACATTGGGAAGGACATGGAAAACAATCATCCTTCCATTACTTGCCCCGAGAGCGCGGGCAGCCATAACATAATCCGTTTCCCGAACAGAAAGAACCTGGCCTCTAACAAGCCGAGCATAGGTGCTCCACCCCACAATGCCCAAAACAACCATTACATTATATAAACCGGGGCCCAAAGCGCTAACTATGGCAAGAGCAAGAACAAGGACGGGGAAAGAAAGGGTAATATCAACAAGTCTCATAATTACGGAATCAATATACCCTCCAAAAAATCCGGCCATCAAACCAAGGGTAATTCCCGCTGCAGCAGAAATTGAAACAATTACAATCCCGTACATCAAGGCAATTCGGGACCCATAAATAATCCTACTTAAAACACATCGCCCCAGAGCGTCAGTTCCAAGAGGGTAATCACTGCTGGGGGGAGATAATCTGGCCCTTAAATTTTGCTGTCTATAACTATTAGGGGCAAGTTGTGGGGCAAAAATTGCGGTAATAATAATAATAAAAACAATAATAATGCCCACAATTGCCAGTTTATTTCTGCTCAGATCCCTTATAAATTTAGGCATTCTTTTATAACCCTCCTATTTTTGCTTTTCCCATAAATTATAAGGAATTAATCGAAACGGATCCGGGGATCAACAATAGCATAAACAATATCTGCTAAAAGATTGGCAAACATTACAATTATTGCAATGATTAAAACCGTCCCCTGAATTACGGGAAAATCCCTTTCAAAAAGAGAGCCAACAAGCATTCGTCCCATCCCCGGCCAGGAAAAAATTGTTTCAGTAATTACTGCCCCCCCAAAAAGAAATGGTAACTGCAGGGCAACCATTGTTACTACAGGAATCATCGCATTCTTCAAGGCATGTTTATAAATAACAATTCTTTCAGCAAGACCCTTGGATCGAGCGGTGAGAATATAATCCTGCCTTATTACTTCCAGCATGCTGGAACGAACCAGGCGGGCAATTATTGCCATCTGGGCCGTGCTTAAAACAATAGCAGGCATAACAAGTTGATTTAAATCACCCCTCCCCGAAATTGGAAGCCATCCCAGGCGAACACCAAATATTAACATCATCATAAGACCAAGCCAGAAGGGCGGCATGGAAACACCGAAAAGGGCAAAAGTCATAGAAGAATAGTCAAGCCAGGAATATTGTTTTACAGCAGAAATAATCCCCGCTGTAATCCCAACTAACAGAGCAATAATCATAGCTGTTACCGTTAATTCCAGGGTTGCGGGCAATCTATCTCTTATCATTTCAATTACAGGCCTTCGAGACTGAATGGATCTCCCAAAATCACCGGTAATAATCCTTCCCAGCCATCGGAAATACTGAATATGCAGGGGTAAATCAAGCCCATGAACCTGTCTGATATGAGCTATCGCTTCTTCAGAAGCCATCAGGCCAAGCATAATCCTTGCAGGGTCACCCTCAGAAAGATGCATAATGGAAAAAGTAATAAGGGTTACCCCAATTAGAATAGGAATCATGGTAAAAAAACGCCTTATTATGAAAGTTAACATCGATTACCCTCCCGGTTAATTGTGGCCGCGGAACCTGAGTTCCGCGGCCTACTAATAACCCTTATTTCCAATATACTCTCCAGAGGTCGTTTAAGGGGCCTCCGTAACGCCGTGGGGCATGAATAAAGCCTTCCAGGTCAGCATTGTAAGCAAAAGTGGTAATTTCGGTGTTGATAAAAATATGGGGCAATTCGTCAGCAAGAATTCTCTGAACCCGGTCATAAATTTCTTTCCGGGTATCCATGTCCACGGTAAATCGGCCATAATCCAGAAGGAAATCAATTTCCGGATTAGAGTAGTTATTGAAATTGTAACCTGCTCCTGTTGTGAACAGGGAATAGGTTCCATAGTCCGGATCAACAATTCCCGTCCAGCCAATATTAATCAACTCATATTCAAAGCTGAAAAGACGATCCAAAAGCATTCCAAATTCAATTATTTCCAGTTCCATATTAATTCCTACATCTGCAAATTGCTCCTGGACTGCTGTCATGGCTAATACCCCAACTTCTCCTGGAGCTCGGTGAAGTTTAATGTTAAAGCCATCGGGATAACCTGCTTCGGCCAGGAGTTCTCTTGCTCTATCGGGATCGTACGGATATGGGGCCACATCTGCGTTATAAGCCCAGGCAAGGCTCTGAGGAATAGGTCCAGATGCGGGAACTGCCAGGCCAGCATATATAGTTTCGTTAATTTCTTCCCTGTCAATAGCATAAGCCATGGCCTGACGGACTAATTTGTTGGAAAGAATTTCATGGTCCAGGTTGGGAATTATAAATCCATAGGCCAGGGCCATATATTCTCCAAGAATCAGGTTAGGAGCTTCCCTGATCCACTCTACATCGTCCGGGGGCACGGTATAAGCAAAATCGATTCCCCCGGTTTCAAGTTCCATCATTTGAACAGAAGCTTCTTCAATAACACGAATGGTTAATTCGTCAATATAAGGGCGTCCCCTCCAGTGATCTTCAAAAGCCCTTAGTTCAACCCTATCCCCTGGGATCCAGCGAACAAATTCAAAAGGTCCAGTCCCAACGGGGTCAAAAGCAAAATCTTCTCCCATTTCTTCTGCGAGGTGTTTGGGAACAATCTGCATCATGGGAATAACCTGGGTAATGAAAGGTGCCATTGGTTCAGAAAGAAATAATTGAATGGTATAGTCATCAATAATTTCAATATCAGTAACTGGCAGAAAATAGGTCCTATTGGGGGAAGCAAAATCCTCATCCAAAATGGTTTCAAAAGTGTATTTGACATCCTCTGCAGTAAACTCTGTACCGTCGTGGAACATTACTCCCTGGCGGAGATGGAAAATATAGGTTAAAGGATCAGGGGTTTCCCAACTTTCGGCAAGAGCGGGTGTGGGTTCAAGCCTTTCATTCAACTCAACCAGGGTATCCCCTATTTGAGTAGAAACCAATTCAGAATACACATCAGTAATCATTCGGGCGTCGAGTGTTTTAATGTCAGCAGGCAGGGCAACAGTTAACCTGCCTCCGTATTGGGGGTCTGCGTTAATTATAGAAAGATTTAAACCCGAAATCAGAAAGACACCAATAATAACCAGCACGAGGGCCTTAGAAAAACCCTTTTTCACAAAAACACCTCCCGTTTAAATTTTTTTCCCACGAAGCCAATAAAAAGTCCGGAAAAACCACCTCCTTTGTCAAAATTTTTATTTTGTTCTGAATTTTCATTTTGCTTTAGTGCGGTAATTAATTTTACCATAACTCTTTCCCAGGAAAAAGAGGGTAATAAAATTTTTTCTTTTCGTTACCGTTGTAATTACTGCTTTTCTCTCAAACAATTCTTTTTAATTTTACTCCTTAATAATTAACTCTCCCGGCCATTCCGGAATTTTTTCCCTTATTTAATTTTTTTAACCTTTAAACCAGGAGCATGGCTTCCCGGGAAAGGTTTAATCACACCAAAAAATCAAAGGACCTTTTCTCCCTTAATTTTTTGAATATTTCTACAAATTGTTATAAATTTCCTCTAAAGCCAAATAATTTCCTGCAATAGGGTTTTTAAAAAACAAAAAAAAGCCAATAGCAAAG
The DNA here is from genome assembly GCA_003550445.1 of Halobacteroidaceae bacterium. Lineage (GTDB taxonomy): Bacteria > Bacillota > Halanaerobiia > B1SED10-174 > B1SED10-174 > T1SED10-26. The sequence goes on along the minus strand of PUKG01000173.1, from coordinate 1,571 downwards.
CTATGGCTCAGATAATTTTATAAAATATGATAATTTCCATATGTTTCATTCGACTCTCAATCTATCTATTACAAGTTTACCAAAGGAATTCCCTTAAACACCCAGAAATTTAAAAAGTTCATAAACCAAAAAAACGGGCCATACAATGGCTTTCAAAAAACCCAGGACACCCATCCAAAAACCTGTGGCCTGAGAAATAAAATAAATTGCTGCCCCAATAAAACCCAGTCCGTAAAAAGCACTGGAGGTTCCGCTACCATGGTTTTCTGGACTCACTTTCTCTTTCCTCCTTTCTATTCAAAAGTTTGTTTTCAATAAAGGTTTTTCTGTTAAGGTTAATCCGGGAAAAAATAAAGCTAAAACTTCCCCTCTTTTTTAAATTTGAACAGTACCTCTTTGTTATATCTAAAATCTTCCTCTGTATCCATAAAAATTTCTATAACTTTTGATTTTGGCCAGCTCCAGAAACCCTTTTCAAGATCTTTTTCCAATTCTGCTTCAACATCATAAATATGTTTTTTCAAATCTTTAGGAAAGGGGAAAATGTAGTTAAACTTTTTCCTCTTTAACCGTTCCAGATTCACCTTTATATCACGAGTTTTACAAACAATAATTAACACTTTTTTACCCGATATTTCTAAAGCTCTTTTTAAGGAGTTTTTATGGTCCCCCGATCCTGTGCATTCAAGAATAACTCTCTCTGGGTTTTCTGCTTTTTGCATAAAGTAATAAAGTGCCAGGTAATTTAAAGAGACTCTCCCATCAAGCTTTACATCTTCTCTTATTTTATCAAGTTCATAAAAAGGAAAGCCAATAATTTCCCTGGCAGCCTTACCAAGAGTAGTTTTCCCTGAACCGATATTGCCCAGAATAAGGACTTTCATCCAATTCGGCTCCTTTAAGATATTTTAAAAATTGAATAGGAAGAAATCCTTGCTATTATACTCTGAAACCTTTCCTGGCTTTAAGTAAAAAAAGAACCCTTTAATCAACTTTTTCATAGATTATTTTTACTAAAAAGGTATCAACAATTAATTGGTCGTCCTGAAATTCATACCTTACTTCATCGCCCCGTTCAGAGGTGAAAATAATAGTATCTTCTTCTACAATATAATTTCCCTGACCCATGTATGTAGTTGCTGTTCCATCTTCCTTAAATTCAATAGTCATTCCTTCCAACTCTTGAGATCTCTCTCCTCCTACATGATGCTCTACAGAAACCCAGGTTCCTACAAAAGCCTCCTCTGGGTTTCCACCACAGCCAATAACAAAAAACATTACCAACCCAACCAAAAACAAAAATCCAATTACCGACTTATTCATTTAAAAATCTTCCCCTCTCAGTTTTTTATTAAATGTCTTTTTGAAACCAAACAACAAAAAACCAATAGGAATGTTTTTGAATTTTTCTTTTTTATGTCCTGACTATATTATACCTTTCATCATAAAAAAAACCTGCAAAAAAATAAAACCCTTGAAGGGAAAGGAAAGAAAAAGGAAAATCCAAACCCTTTAGTTTTGAAATTCCTTATTTTATTTATTCTTTTTTGGTAGTTTCTTTATTTTTTCCT
>PUKG01000294.1 GCA_003550445.1 Halobacteroidaceae bacterium | reverse complement strand
GCCAGTTTAAAACCTCCGACGGGCGGATAATCCTGGTGGGAAGGAACAACCGCCAGAACGAAGAGTTATTTCGCAAGGCAAAAGACCACGATTTATGGTTCCACACAAGAGAAATCCCCGGATCACATGTAATTATTAAAACAGAGCAAAAACCAGTAAAAGATGATGACCTTCTCAAAGCTGCCAGCCTTGCTGCTTTTTTTAGCAAAGGAAAACAGGATAGTAAAGTTGCGGTAGATTATACTCAGGTGAAAAATTTAAAAAAACCCAAAAAAAGCCCTCTTGGTTTTGTCCACTACGAGAATTTCCAGACTATCCTCGCTCCCCCGCGACTTCCAAAAACCTAAAAAAATGGCACGGGTTGCCCCCGTGCCATTCTTTTTTATTCCATTTCTGATACCCCTGTAAAATTAAAACCGTCAATAACCAGCGCGGGGGCCTGGGTAGCTCCAATATGGAAGGGCATTCTACCAGGCTCACTTCCCATTCCAATTACCTGGTTAAGAGCATCAATAATGCCCTGGGTAAACCTGAGATTTTTCAAAGCGTGGCTGACCTCTCCGTTTTCAACCCAGAAGGTCCCATCCCTGGTCAATCCAGTGATAATTGTTTTCAGGGGATGAATAACCCCAACATAATGAAACCTTGTAACCAGGACTCCTCTTTCAACTTTTTTTAACAAATCCTGACCCGTTGTATTTCCTGGCTTCATTTTTAAGTTCATGGGCATCGGGCCAAAGCTTCTAAAACCAGGGGGTAGTGCATGGCCTGTTGATTTTCTTCCTTCCTTCCTGGCCAGATAATGATCATAAACATAGTTTTTATATACCCCTTCTTCAACAAGAGGAAGGGGTCTTTTTGGCATGCCTTCCCCATCATAAGGAATTGGCAACCCGGATTTGTCATAAGGATCATCCAGAATTGAGATTTTTTCATCCATGACTTTTTCGCCTATTTTCCCAGCAAAAAAGCTCCTTCCTTCATTACAGGCAAGTCCATTAAATCCGATAAAACCCAGGTATCCTAAAAGCTCGCATACTGCAAGTGGCTCAAGGATTACGGTGTACTCACCCGGCTTTAAGGTTTGCCTTTCCTGGGTTTCTGAACATTTTCTGGCAGCTTTTTCCGCAACCTTCGTAACATCTAAATCTCCAACATTAACGCAAACATCCTGGGCAAATCCTTCGCCCTCTCCCGGACCTCCCATGTAAAGAACCTTTAAATATGCCTGGGAGGTATCCCATTCCCTGTAATTCCCTCCAGAGTTTATGGAAAAAAACCTGTTTGCCTGGGTGGAATAAGTTCCAAATCCCTTAAATCCTTCTTTTTCCCCGATTTCCCTTATTTCAGCAATTCCACGGGCTCTTTGTTCGGGGCTGCAATCAGCAGTTTCCTGGGAAAAAGACGGCAGTTCAGGAGCTATTTCATCCGAAAAAGGCAATCCTGGAAAGTCAGGATCTGGTTTTTGAAATCTTGCTGCCTCACAGGCCTTTTCAATGGCTTTTTTTACTCCACCCGTGCTGGGATCGGTTGTACTTGCACTTCCTTTTCTTTTTCCTTCATGGACAACCACCGTTAGGTTAGTGGTTTCCTGGCTAATATTTTGATGGATAATTGATTCTGCAAACCTGGACAATTTTAGCTCACTTTTTTGCATGAAAATCTCCGTATGTTCCGCAGGGGATTCAGTAACTAATTTTTTCAAGTCTTCTTTTTTCATCGGCTGACACCTACCTTTATCTTTCTAAACCTTGCGTATGAGGCCCCGTGACCAACAGGAGCAGCCTGCATTGGTTCTCCTTTTCCACAGTTGGGAACTCCCCACATTTTCCATTCTGAAGGACCAGCTATTCCATCACATGAGCGCCAGAAAGGAAGAGTACTCCCGGTATAGGTGGGGTTTTTTATCTTCCCCTTAATCTTTCCATCCTCAATCAACCAGCCGATTTCGGTACCAAACTGGAAATTTATCCTCTTATCATCTATACTCCAGGACTTGATCATGTCAAGAAGGATTCCTCTTTCGGTCCCTTCAATTAATTCCTGAAGAGATGAATTTCCCGGTTCCAGATTAATATTTGTCATCCGAATAATTGGGAAATTACTCCAGCCAATGGCCCTCATTGTCCCATTGCTTGTTTGTTTCAAAATGGGAGCAGTTTCCCTTGAGGTTAAATAGTTTTCAAAACGTCCATTTTTTACAATTGGGATCCTCTGGGCAGGCACTCCTTCATCATCATAGGCAAAACTACCAAGAGCCCCGGGAATAGTGGCGTCAGCATAGATATTTACAATTTCAGATCCGTAAGTAAGATTATTTAAATTTTCCGGAGTTAAAAAACTGGTTCCCGCAAAAGCCGCTTCTGTCCCAAAAACACGGTCCAATTCAATGGGGTGTCCAACGGATTCATGAACCTGTAAGCCGAGCTGGCAACCTCCCAGAATTAGTGTCATCTCTCCAGAAGGGCATTGATCGGCAACTAATAAATCCTCGGCCTCTTTCCGAACCCTTTCGGCTTCCCTTTCCAGGTCCATCTCCCTGATAAATTCATAACCCCTCTGGGCATAGTTACCACCAAAAGCACTGGGATAAGATCTGATCTGCCGATCTTTGCCATCGGTACTCATGGCACTTATCCCGGCCCCGGTTCGATAAAAAGTTTGCTCAATTTCTGATCCCTCGGAAGAAACAAAAATTTTCCTTTCCTTTTGGCAGTCAATATTTCCGGTGGTGAGAAAAATCTTTTCCCCATTCATTCCCTGATGGGCTTTTTGTAATAATTCAATTTTTTCTTCCAGTGAAATTTCAAAGGGATCTTCTTCTATGTCAGGAAAAAAACTATCTTTTTCGGGTTTAACTGGAGCTAAATCCCTTGTTTTTTGACCTTTGTTTGCGGCTCTGGCTAAAGCAACAGCCTCCTCGGCAAGAGCATTAATCGCCTCGGAGTTATTTCCAGTTAAACTCATGCTTGCAAATCCCCAGCTTCCATTGACCCAAACCCTTAAACCAACACCACTGTCTTCCCCCAAGTTCAGTTCTTCAATTTTCCCATTTTTACACCTAATACCCTGTTTCTCATTTTCAATGTACCTTAGATCAGCATAATCTGCTCCTTTATTCAGGGAAAGATCAATTAACTTTTTCCAGCGATCCACAAAACCCCTCCTTTTAAAAAGAGGAAAAAGCCTCTTAAGAGGCTTATTCCTCGTCCTTTTTTGATTGAGCAATAATAATATCTGTTTCACGGGGCGGAACTTTGTCATAATAACCAAGTTTCATACTAAAGGTTCCCTGACCTCCAGTAATTGACTTGAGGTCATTAGCATAGTTGGCCATTTCAGAAAGGGGAACATTAGCTTTAATAATCTGCAACCCATCCTGGGGATCCATACCAAGGATTTTCCCCCTCTTACTGTTCAGATCCCCAATTACATCTCCCATTTGTTCGTCTGATACCTCTACACGAACTTCCATTATTGGTTCCAAAAGAACCGGATCTGCATTCTCAACAGCTTTCTTAAAGGCTTTAGACGCAGCCAATTTAAAAGCCATTTCAGAAGAATCAACCGGGTGATAGGACCCATCAAACACCGTTGCCTTAAAATCTACAACCTGGTAACCGGCAATAACTCCCTCTTTCATTGCTTCCCTAACACCTTTTTCCACACCGGGAATAAACTGGTTGGGGATAGCTCCTCCAAAAATTTCTTCGGAAAATTCAAATCCGCTTCCCCGGGGAAGGGGTTCAAGACGAAGGTGAACATGTCCGTACTGTCCCCGGCCACCGGTTTGCTTTTTGTGTTTTTCCTCTACTTCAATCTTTTTTTGGATTGTCTCTTTATAGGCTACTTTGGGAGCGGTGGTTTCAAAGTCAACTCCAAACTTCCTTTTACTAACTTCTTTAACAATATCCAGATGCATTGTTCCCATTCCAGAAACAACAAGTTCATTTGTCTCCGGATCATGGAAAACAGTGAAAGTATGATCCTCTTCAGCAAAGCGATTAAGGGCCGTGCTGATTTTGTCTTCATCCCCTTCTCCCTTGGGATAAGCAGCAAGGGAAAGGTTAGGCTTGGGAAATTTTATTGTGGGGAGGATAATGGGATTATCCTTTGTGCAGAGAGTATCGCCTGTTCCGGTGTGTTGCAGTTTTGCCACAGCACCAATATCCCCCGCAATTACTTCATCAACATTTTCCTGGTCTTTTCCTTTTTGATTATAGAGTTTTGTAATTTTTTCGTTTTCCTCTTTGCTGGAATTATAAATTTCGGAATCAATTGTGATCTTGCCGGAAAAAACCCGGAAAATGGAAAGCCTACCCACATAGGGATCCACCATGGTTTTGGCAACCAGAGCACAGGTTGGTTCTTCCACGGATGGTTTGCGTTCAACTTCCTCCTCACTGGAAGGAAGGACTCCCTTAAACGGGCCACGATCAACGGGAGAAGGAAGAACTTTGGGAGCATAACTCAAAATTTCCTCTATTCCAATTCCTTTGGTTGCAGAACCCGCAAAAACAGGCATTAACTTGCCTTCGCGAACTCCTTTTTCCAGGGCGCTCTCTAATTCTTCCTTGCTTAAATCTTCTTCTTCAAGGTATTTCATCATCAATTCATCGTCAACTTCAGCAAGGGTTTCAACCATCTCCATATGGTATTCTTCATACTCATCACTAAATTCAGCAGGAATGTCTTCGACTTTATATTTTCCCCAATCATCATAAATATGGGCTTTACCGCTGAAAAGGTCAATTACTCCTTTAAAGTTATCTTCAGCTCCCATGGGGATGAAAAGAGGAACAACACCAGTTCCAAAGCTTTCCTGGACCTGGCTTAAAGCTCCCCGGAAATCAGCACTTTCCCGATCCATCTTGTTAATAAAAACTAAACGGGGGAGGTTGGCAGAATCTGCCATCTTCCATACCCGGTGGGTGTTTACTTCTACCCCTGATGCGGCACAAACCATAACTATTGCACTATCAACAACCCTTAGGGCCCCATGAACTTCACCTATAAAATCAATATAACCAGGAGTATCAATCATATTGAATTTAATTCCATCCCGATAAACGGGAAGGTAGGTTGCATTAATTGTAATCCCTTTGTTTTTCTCTTCTGGAGTAAAATCAGATACTGTGGTGCCCTCTTCCACATTTCCTAAACGGTTTGTTGCACCACTATGGTAAAGCATAGCCTCCAGTAATGATGTTTTCCCCACACCTCCGTGAGAAAGTAAAGCAATGTTTCTGATGTTTTCAGGTTTAGAAACCTTCACTAAAAACCACCATCCTTATAATAAAAATATAGTAGCGGGAAAAGGCTCAATTGTTTATCCCATATCTCTCTATTTTTTCTCTTTTTTGTTTGCAAAAACCTTCTTATATTAAAAAACTTTTATTTTAATCGTTCTAAAATAAGGGGAGTAATATCCGTAATTTTTTTAATCCCTTTAAAAGCTTGAAAATCCTTTCCAAAAACATAAGTCGGGACAGGATTTTTTGTATGCAAATTGGTTGAATCATCCTCAATATTTCCATGATCGCTTGTAATTATTAAGTTTAGTTCTGAAGGGAGTTCTGTTATCACTTTCCCCATAAACTCTTCCAGCTCTCCAAGAATTTTTTCTGTAAAACATGGATCATTGCGATGCCCTGCGATATCCGTTTGAAAAAATTCAAAAATTGTCAGATCATGTTCTGAAGAAATCCCTAAAAGAACCTCGCCTGCTTCCCCTGGTTTCCAAACGGGGACCTCGTACCCCCTCTGCCGGAGTTGTTTATTGGTAAATTCCTGATATACAGCCTTTTTATTTTTCAAATCTTCAAGGGTCCTAAATCTTTGGCCTGCTGCTAAAACATTATATGTTGTAACCGAAGCCCTTCGAATATTTTCCCAGGTAAACTCCTTTGTATATGCATTGGCAAAGGTACTTTTAAAGCCTTTTTCCTGTGCTCTTTTTAGTAAGGAGTTTTCTTTAATAATGGAAATCAAAGTAGGGCCGGGAAAACCGCTCCGATGGCCCCCAACAAGCGGTATAGGGTTTTCCCCGGTTAGAAGAGCCGTTTGACCTGTAGCACTTTGCGGTAAACCGGGACAGTTTAAAGAGGGATCTGTTACCATTAACTCCCCAGGCCCTGTCCCCTTCACAATCTTTTGCAAAAAGGGATAATCCTTTTTTAAAATAGGGTTGTTTTTAGGGTTTTTGTTTAATCCCAACCCATCGATAAAAAATAGAAGAAAACTCAAATTATTTCTTACTCTCCCGGCTTCCTGGTTTTACAAGCTTAATCTCCTGTTCGCATAGGGGGCAATTATCTGGAGAGAAAATTTCTACCTCAACCCGCAAAAGTGGTTTGAAGGGAACCGGAAGCTTTAAATCTTTGGGACTCCTATCAACAATTGCGCTTATTCCGACTATTTCTGCGCCTTCCCCTTCCACAACTTCTAAAACTTCAAGGGCAGATTTCCCGGTAGTAACAACATCTTCAACAATTAAAACTCTTTCCCCTTTTTCGATGGAAAAACCCCTTCTCAGTTGCATAATTCCATCCTTGCGCTCGGTAAAAATTCCTCTGCACCCAAGGCTTCTAGCGACTTCATATCCCAAAACCACACCACCAAGAGCAGGCCCTACAACCAGATCAATTTTTTCCCCGGAAAACTTTTTTGCTATCCCCTCTCCCAGTTTTTCAGCCTGTTCAGGGTGTTGGAGAATTTGAGCGCATTGTAAGTATTTGTCGCTATGCAACCCAGAGGAAAGTAAAAAATGTCCCTCCTGCAAAACCCCAAACTTTTCCAGATTTCGGATTATTTCTTCTCTTTCCATCAATTAAGCCTCCTTTTCCTGGTGAGCCACTCCCACCATATTTTCCAAACTTGAAAAATTATGGCGTTTCATGTAATCAAAAATAAATTCCTTTATTTCCAGGGGGGCTTTGGGATTAACAAAGTTAACCGT
>PUKG01000037.1 GCA_003550445.1 Halobacteroidaceae bacterium | reverse complement strand
CGCCTACTTTCACATCCTGGAACCCCTCAACATTTAAACCACACTCATAATTGGATTCAACTTCCCGGACATCATCCTGGAAACGTTTTAATGAACCAATGCTCCCCTCGTGAACAACAACCCCATCGCGTAAAACCCTGATATTGGAGTTTCGGGTTATTTTCCCATCGGTCACATAAAGCCCTGCAATGGTCCCCGCCTTGGGAACCCTGAAGGTATCTCGCACCTCAGCACGACCCAAAACTTTTTCCCTGATTTCCGGATCTAGAAGTCCTTCCAATGCTTTTTTAACATCATCAATAACCTGGTAAATTATTCGGTAAGTCCGAATATCAACGCCTTCCTGGTCAGCAACTCGTTTTGCTCGAGAATCGGGACGAACATTAAAGCCTATAATTATAGCCTTTGAGGCGGAAGCCAGAATAACATCGTTTTCGGATATTGCTCCAACACCTGTGTGAATAATATTCAGGTTTACATCTTCGCTTTTTATCTGGTTCAGGGAGTCCCTCAGAGCCTCAACAGAACCCTGAACATCGCCTTTAATAATTATTTTCAATTCTTTTACTTCCTCATCCTGCATCCGGGCAAAAAATTGCTCAAGGTTTGCAGGTCGATCACTGGTCATTTCAATTTCTCTTTTTTCCTGCCTTCTTCCTTCCGCAATTTTCTTGGCTTCCTTTTCGCTTTTGACCGATTCAAGCAAATCTCCTGCAACAGGAACATCTGAAAGACCAAGAACCTCCACTGGAGTAGCAGGACCAGCTTTTTTCATCCTTTCACCTTTATCATTAATCATTGCTCTGACTTTACCATAAGCAGAGCCAGCAATGACAGCATCTCCAATCCGCAGAGTACCATCCTTGATTAAAACTGTGGCTACGGGTCCCCTTCCTTTGTCCAGTTCTGCTTCAACAATAACTCCAGAAGCTTTATCTTTGGGGTCGGCCTTAATATCCTCAACCTCTGCAACCAGTAAGATCATTTCCAGGAGCTCTTCAATATTAATTTTTTGCAGAGCTGAAATTTCAACACATATTGTTTCTCCACCCCATTCTTCGGGAACAAGGTGGTACTCGGTTAACTGCTGTTTAACCCTTTCAGGGTTTGCGCTTTCCTTATCAATCTTGTTTATTGCAACAATTATAGGAATACCAGCATCCTTGGCATGGTTAATTGCTTCGACAGTTTGAGGCATAATCCCATCGTCAGCAGCAATTACCAGAATTGCAATATCTGTAACATGAGCACCACGGGCTCGCATTGCCGTAAAAGCCTCGTGCCCTGGAGTATCGAGGAAGGTTATTTTCCTACCATCAATATCCACCTGATAAGCCCCTATATGCTGGGTTATGCCACCTGCCTCAGAAGCCACTACATTTGCTTCCCTGATAACATCAAGAAGTTGGGTTTTTCCATGATCCACATGCCCCATAATAGTAACTACCGGAGGGCGGGTTACAAGATCTTTCTTTTTCTTTTTCCGCTCTTCTTTTTTAACCTTTTCAGGCCTTTTTACTTCTTCTTCCTTGACCTCAACCTTAATATCTAAAGTTTTTTCTACTTCAACCAGGGCATCACCCGTTAATTTTTGGGTAAGGTTAACCATTATTCCCTGGTCGATTAACTGCTTAATAATTTTATTTGGGTTGATATTAAGGGCTTCACCAATATTTTTTACGTTAACCGGAGGGGTAACCTCAATTTTTTGAGCCGTATCTTCTTCTTCAACTTCTTTTTCAATAGGTTTCCCTTCTCCGCCCGCAAGCATTTCCTTTACCAGATCAGCAGTTTCCTCCTCCAAAGTACTCATATGGGATTTTGCTTCAATCCCCAATTCCTTTAACATATCAACCAGTTCTGTTGATTTTATATTTAGTGCTTTTGCTAATTCGTAGATTCTTATTTTTCCCACATTAACACCCCCGTCAATTAATCATTAAGGACCCTCCCTTTCCCGTTTAAGAAAGGATTTACAAGATTACTATCCATTATTAAAACAGCTGTCGTTTCCCTTGGAAAAATCCGGGTGAACTCCTCCTTTGTCCCCCATTCAAGGTAAGGTATATTATTAGCAGAACAAATCTCTGTAAGTTTTCTTTTTATGCTTTCTCCGCTATCCTGGGCCAGTAGGAGCAACTTCCCCCGCCTTTTTTTTAATTTCTGTTCTATATTTGTGGAGCCAATCTGCACCTTCCGGGCCTTATATCCAAGTCCTAAAAGCCGCAAACCCTTATTCGTCTCCATCTATTTTCTCCTCCAGGGTCTCTTTCACTTCTTTTGGAAGGTTGATCTGAAGGTTTCTTTCAATTCTTTTGTTTTTAAAAGCCTTTTGCAAACAGTCCCTGCTCGGACAGAGATATGCACCTCTCCCAGGTTTTTTACCCGTAGTATCCACATCTACCTCTCCGTCAGGTGTGCGGACTATCCTGATCAATTCCTTTTTTTCCCTTCTTTCATCGCAACCCACACATTTACGAAGAGGGATCTTCTTCTTCCTCTTCATCTCGCATTACCTCCCCTTCAGCAGTGGGTTCTATAAGTTTGGCTTCTTCATCTGACTGGCTTTCACTTTTAATGTCGATTCTCCAACCCGTTAGTTTGGCAGCAAGACGAGCATTCTGTCCTTCCTTGCCTATAGCAAGTGAAAGTTGATAATCGGGAACTACAACCTTGGCAACCTTCTCTTTTTCTTCAATTTCCACTGAAACTGCCTTGGCAGGGCTTAGAGCATTACCTACATAAATGCTTGGATCGGGGCTCCATTCCACAATATCAATCTTTTCTCCCCCAATTTCATCTACAATGGCTTGAACCCGCATTCCCTTTTGCCCCACACAGGCCCCAACAGGATCGACATTTTCATCCCGAGAATAAACAGAAATTTTGGAGCGGTAGCCCGCTTCTCTGGTCACAGCCTTTATTTCAACAGTCCCCTCCTGTATTTCTGGAACCTCCAGCTCAAACAGGCGCTTTAATAGGCCCGGGTGGGTTCGAGAAACAAGGATCCGGGGACCTTTAGTGGTTTGTTTTACTTCCACTATGAATAGCTTTATTCTGTCTCCAGGTTTGTAATTATCAGTTGGCATTTGTTCGGGTTGCACCAGTATTGCTTCAGTTTTTCCAAGGTCAATCATTATATTATTATTGCTGTAGCGCTGGACCACACCAGTAATAATATCCCCTTCTCTGTTGCTGAACTCATCATAAATAATCCCCCGCTCGGCCTCTCGGATCCGCTGCACTACCACCTGCTTGGCAGTCTGGGCAGCAATCCGGCCAAAATTAGCCGGGGTAACCTCGAATTCAACAACATCACCAATTTCAAAATTAGGATCTATCTTACGGGCTTCCTCCAGAGAAATTTCCAGAGTTTTATCCTCAACCTCTTCAACAACTTCTTTTCTTGCAATTACCTCAACTTTCCCGGTGGTGCGGTCAATATGAGCTGTAACGTTTTGAGAAGACCCAAAATTCCTTTTATATGCTGAGATAAGAGCAGCTTCAGCTGCTTCGAGCAACTGTTCTTTGGGAATATTTTTTTCCTTTTCAATTTCGGCTAATGCCTGAAGAAATTCAAAATTCATTTAAACTGCTCCTCCTTTAAAATTCGAAATGGAGTTGGGCTTTGGCCACCTGATCTCGGGGAATATTTACCGTAGAACCATCTTCAAGTTCCAGTCGGAGATCATTTTCTGTAATTCCCAGTAAAATCCCCTGCACAGTTTTTCCCTTTTCAACCAGGGGTACAAAGGTTTTTACCTCCACCTTTTTCCCAATGGCCCTTGCAAAATCCCGCTCCCTTTTTAGGGGGCGGTCCAGGCCGGGTGAAGAAACTTCAAGAACAAATCCATGGGGAATGGGATCTTTTTCTTCCAGGACCGGTTCAAGGGCCCGGGTTACCCGGACACATTCATTATGGGAAATACCCTCGGGACCGTCGATGAAAACTCGCAACATCCATCTTTTTCCTTCCTTTTTATATTCAAGGTCAACCAGTTCCAGACCTTCATCCCTAACAACCGGCTCAACCAGATCAAAAAGGATTTCTTGTTGGCTCAATTTTATTTCCTCCTGCTATTTTTGATTAATATAAGCTAAAGAGTGGGCTGGGAACCCACTCTTAAATCTCCAACATGATTATCATATCTATAGAAAGTATACCATAAGAAAAAAGCAAATGCAAGCAGGACAGCCCTCAGAAAAGGGATAGCTGGTTTTTGGCCGGGAGTCCTTTTAAAACACCGAATTGAATAAGGGCTTCCACAACATTTTTGTTGGCCTGAGTCCTATCGGTAAAATCCTCTATTGAGGAAAACTTCTTTTTATCTCTTACCTTCATTATCCTCTGGGCACAGTTCTGGCCCAGGTGCGGGATTGAAGTCAGAGGGGGTAAAACCCGCCCCTCCCGTAAAAGGAATTTATCAGAATGGGACTTGTAAAGGTCAACATTGAGAAATTCCACTCCCCTTAGCATCGCCTCCTGGAGAATCTCAAGGACTGTAAGGGTAGCTTTTTCCTTGGGACTTGCTTCCCGTCCTTTTTCCCGGATTTTTTCCTGGCAGCGTTTCACATAGTCTAATCCTTCCAGAGCATATTTAATTTCAAATTCTCCACCTTTGGTTGAAAGATAAGTTGCATAAAAAGCTGGAGGATAATGGACTTTGAAATAAGCAATACGATATGACATTAAAACATACGCTGCTGCATGAGCCTTGGGGAACATGTACTTAATTTTCTTACAGGACTCGATATACCACTCGGGAACACCTTTTTCTTTTAGCAAATTCTCTTCTTCTTCGGTCATTCCCCGACCCTTTCGGACTTTTTCCATTATCGGAAAAGCTTTTTCCGGTTCAACCCCCCAGCGGATTAAATCATTTAAAATGTCATCTCTTGTGGAAATAACCTGGCTAAGGGAAACTTCCCCAGAAGAAATTAGATCCTGGGCATTATTCCGCCAGATATTTTCCCCGTGGGAAAGGCCACTGATTCGAATTAACTCGCTCATTGTTTCCGGTTTTGTTTCTTCCAGCATCCCCCTGACAAAGGGAGTTCCGTATTCGGGCACACCAAGGGAACCTACACGGGTATTTAGTTCTCCTTCCTTTAGGTCAAGGGCTTCCGTTCCAGAAAAAATACTCATTGTTAAAGGGTCATTAAAAGGAATCTCCTGAACTTTAAGTCCTGTTAGTTCTTCCAACTGTTTTAAGGCCGTGGGATCGTCATGTCCGAGAAGGTCCAATTTCAATAATCTGCTGCTAATGGAGCGATAATCAAAGTGAGTTGTCTGAACTCCCACTGAACTGTCATTTGCAGGATATTGAATCGGCGTAAATTCATGAATATCCTTATCTTCAGGCAATACCATCAGACCTCCCGGGTGTTGCCCAGTTGTTCGACGGACACCGCTGCACCCTTTTATTAAGCGTTCCACCTGGGCCCGGTTTGCCTGGATATGGTTCTCTTCCAGATAACCCTTTACCATTCCATAAGCTGTGCGGGAGGCAATTGTAGAGATTGTTCCCGCCCGGAAAACGTTATCTTTCCCAAAAATTTCTTCAGTGAAACCGTGAATTTTATTCTGGATTTCTCCAGCAAAATTCAAATCAATATCAGGAACTTTTTCTCCTTTGAAGCCAAGGAAAACTTCAAAAGGAATATCGAATCCATCCCTATCCAGCTGTTCTTCACATTTGGGGCATTTCTTTTCGGGTAGATCAAGCCCGCAGTCAATTTCCTTTGCAGGCTGAAATTCAACAAAGAAACATGATGAACAGCGATAATGTGCAGGGAGAGGATTAATTTCGGTAATATCACAAAGAAAAGCCACAAAAGAAGATCCCACTGAGCCTCGGGATCCAACCAGATAACCAAGTTCCAGTGATTTTCCAACAAGAATCTGGGAGATAGCATAGATAGGTGCAAAACCCTGGCCGATAATACTGTTAAGTTCTTTGTCAATTCTTTTTTGAACCAAATCTGGTAGCTTTTTGCCGTAGAGTTCCCTTGCCTTTTCCATGGTCCTATTTTTCACTTTGTCTTCCGCTCCCGGAACATGGGGAGGATAAAGTCCATCCGGAACAGGAGATAGGCTTAAAATTTCTTTTTCCAGAGAGGCCGGGTTTTCTATTACCAACTCCCGGGCCTTATCCTCTCCGAGAAAAGCAAACTGATTTAACATTTCTTCTGTGGTCAGAAGGTGAGCCGCTCCATTTTCCTGCCGATTCCCCTTCTGATGCACAAGAACTTCCCTGAAAACCTTCTCTTCTTTTTCCAGGTAATGGGCATCGGAAATTGCAATAACCGGTTTTTTTATTTCCCCAGCTATTTTTAAAAGGTAAGCCGTTATTTCACGGGCAATTTCCAATTCATTAACAGGGGAATTTTCCACAAGGTATTCAGGGGAAAGGAGTTCTATGTAATCAGCTTTTTCTGCAACTTGTTTTAGTTCTTCTTCTGCTGCTCCCCCCAGGAGACTATCATATAAAGATCCTTCCAAACAACCGCTACCCAAAATAATCCCTTCCCGGTTTTTTTCTATCCATTCCTCGGGAATACACGGATACCTGTGGAAATAATTTAAATGGGAAGTGCTAACCAGACGATAAAGATTAAAAAGCCCTTTTTGGTTCTTCGCCCAGAGGGTACTATGTCTGGTAAATTTTAGAAACCAGGGTATTTCACTGGAAAGGGTTTTCAGCTGTTCCAGGGTTTTAATTTCTCTGGCTTCCAACCGGCTGCAGAAAATTTCCCAAAGGCGATAAGTAGCCTGAGCATCAGCAAGGGCTCGGTGATGATTATCCAAACGAACGTTAAATTTTTTGGTAAGTGCCCCCAGACTATGCCCTCTCAAATCTGAATTTATTGCCTTGGAAAGGTTTAGTGTATCAATAAATCCTTTATCCAGGGGAAGGGGGTAATTAATTTTTTTACTCCAAAAACTCAGGAAATTAATGTCAAAGCTTGCATTATGGGCTACAAGAATAGCCCCATCAAT
>PUKG01000108.1 GCA_003550445.1 Halobacteroidaceae bacterium | reverse complement strand
TTTTTCTTTCCAGCAAAAACACCCCCCATACGCATTTGGGAAAAAGTTCTCCTCGGGGGGTAATAATTCCTTCAAAACACAAAGGGATTCTTAAAGATTTAACGAATTTAGTCTTGAAAAGAAAAAAACTCCGAGCTTGACGGCCTTACCCCTTATAGGGCTGGCTTCAAGCCGATAGGGTGCTGCTGGAAACGGGGGCGCCTCCCAGTGTGGAAAGGAGTGGTGCTTTTTAGACTGTCCCCACCTCCTTTTTGGAGGTTTTTGTTTTTGAAACCTTTTATGGAGAAGAAAACTCTTTAACCAAAAAATCTTAAAAGTATTTTATGAAAAAAACCCAGGGGCCTGAGTTTTACTTTCCTGTGGGAAAATAAACCATTTTTTGCGAAAACTGAACAAAAATTTTTCTTTCAGATAAATTAATGGCGAAAAAAGAACCATCCTTGAAAAAGTCAGGTCCCAGGAGATACAGAGAATTTTAGTTTCCGGTAACCAAAGGTTTTTCAATGAATTTTTTTTGCGATAGCTCCAGGGGAATAATCAAATGGCCGGATAACAATTTCGGTGGCATTTTCCCCCCTTCCCCCATTTTTTTAATTCGAGATGTCCTTTTTGTCCGGGCAAAGCTTTGAGAGGTGTAAAGAATGCTGCATAATTACCTAAAACGGTTTTCCATGTTTGATCTTACCCTTATGGCCATGATGGCGGTTCTGGGAATTGCCACAAAGCCAATAATAACCCCACTGGTTCACATGATAACTGCCCCTCTTTTTATTCCCGGGGGAGCCCTGGCCGGAGGGCTATATATGATGTGGATTATTATGGCCCGTTTTTTGATAAACAAAAATGGGGCGGCAACTATTACCTGTTTAATCCAGGCGATTCTTGTTATGGCCCTGGGAGTCGTGGGGTCCCATGGAGTTTTAAGCCTTTTAACTTATCTTGTCCCCGGGATAGCTGTGGATGCCGGCCTTTTTCTTTTGGGGAATCCCCGGAAACCATCAATATTCTATTGCTTCCTTGCGGGAATCCTTGCAAATCTCAGCGGAACATTTTTGGTAAACGTTGTTTTTTTCCGCTTACCATTAATCCCTCTCCTTTTATCTCTTTTCCTGAGCGCCTTCTCGGGTGGAGCGGGAGGAATAATTTGTTTCCAGATTCTCCGTCAGTTGGAAAAAACTCCCCTGTTTAAAAATGTTTTAAAACCCGGTTTATTTCTCCTTCTGGTTTTTTCCCTTACCTTTGCGGGCTGTTCAATTACAGGAACCGAAAAAACCACAATTAATCCCGTTGAAATTAAGGGAGATGTGTCCAATCCCTACATGGTTTCCCCCCATTCAGGGAAGGCTTAACCATTAAAGATGTTCTGGAAAAAGCCCGACCGACCCAGCCAGAAAAAGTGTTTTTGCGAGACGAAAAGGGTTGAGAAATCTCTTTTCCCTTAACAGAAATATAAATTGGCGCTTATTAATCTCTGATGACCGAAAATCCCCAACATTTTAGAATTATCCGAAGAAAAAGGTTTAAAAGCTGTGAGCCTCCAGGGGATTATCAACCCCCTAAATACTTAAATCGCCCCCCTCTTCCATCCGGAAGGAGAAAAGGAAATCATGGAAACAGCAAGAAAACTCATTAATAAGGATTACAATTTAATTTTCATTCACTTTAAATCTTCTGATATAGCAGACCGTGAATACGAACCTTTTGATACAAAGACTTAGAAAATCCTTTCTTTTCTTGACGGGTATCTGGAGAAACTTGCTAAAGATTGGCCTGGAGATATATTGATTATTTCTGATAACGGAATGGGAGAAGTTAATAACATAGGAAATCACAGATGGTTTTTTTATCGGGACTTAATTTCTCCTTTTTTCTACCTGCAGGGAGGCAATAAAAAATGAAAGAATTAAAATCAAAACAAATCTATTGGATTATGGGTTTACTGGCAATTGTTATCATTTCTCTTGCTATTGCAAACATGGGGGATGTGGAAGAGGAAAGGGAATTGTTACAAGAAAGAATTGTTAGGGTAAATTTCGCTGGAGATTCAATTGACGTAACCCTGGATGAAATTCTTGACCTAAAATCAACCAATATCAGGACCATCAGGCGAAGCAGCGGAGAAGCTGATAGGGAAGTCTTTTTTAGCGGAGCCCCCCTCTACGAGGTTTTGGAGCATACCTTTCCTGGTGCTTTGGAAGATTCCAGCAGGATAATCGCCAGGGCTGCTGATGGCTACACCGTTGCTTATGATACTGAAGAAGTCTTAGAAGAAAACAATATTTACCTTGTTTATGCCGAAGAAGGAGAATGGTTAAAACCAAGGGAAGAAGGGGGATACGGACCTTTTATGACTGTAGTGCTCCAGGATGATTTTGCCATGCGCTGGTGCAAATATTTAACCAGGGTGACCATAGAATGACCCTCCCCAGAATCCAGGTCAAAAATTTTTCTTTTTCCTTTCCCGATGAGAATTCCCCCTTATGGACAAATCTCAATTTTAGCCTCAATCCCGGAGAAATAGTCGGTATTACCGGCCCCAGCGGGTGTGGAAAAAGCACTCTCTGTTATTGTTTAAGCGGGATAATTCCCCGCCACCTCCCTGGAGAAATTTCAGGGGAAATTCTTGTTGATGGAAAGCCCCTGTCTCAGGTCCCCCTTCCCCAGCTTTCCCAAAAAATAGGCATGGTATTCCAGGATCCGGAAACTCAACTTTTTTGTACAACAGTCGAAGAGGAGATTGCTTTTGGTCCGGAAAACCTTTGCCTCTCAAGGGAGGAAATTGAAACAAGAATAAAAGAAGTCCTTGAACTTACGGGGATGACCCATTTCCGTTACACCAACCCTTCTCAACTATCGGGAGGAGAAAAGCAACTTATTGCCCTGGGAGCTGTTTTGGCCCTTGGCCCTCACACTCTTATTCTGGATGAAGCAATGTCCCAACTGGACACTGCTGGAAGAAAAAGGGTTCAGAAAATTATCCGGCCCCTGAAAAAAGCAGGCAAAAGCCTGATAATTGTCGACCACCAGATAGAAAACCTGATCTCATCTGACAGGGTTTTACACCTGGAAAACGGCCAGGCCAGTTGGAGGTGACCCTATGCCTTTAATTGCAAATAATCTCTTTTTTCGGTTTAACAATAATCAAGATTTTCTTCTGGAAAACATTAACCTGGAACTCCACCGAGGAGAATGTATGGCCCTTCTCGGTGAAAATGGTTCGGGGAAAACTACTTTAAGTAAACTATTAATAGGAATCCTCAAGCCGGAAAAGGGAGAAATCTCTATAGATGGAGAAAAAATTAGGGATCTCCCCCTGGCAAAAATTGGAGAGAGGATTGGTTACCTTTTTCAAAACCCCAATCGTCAGCTTTTTTGTTCCAGCGTGGAAGAAGAGGTTGGCTTTGCCCTCCAGTTCCGAAAAAGCGAGCGGGGAGAAAGCGAAAAAATAGTTTCCGAGCTGCTTGGCTTTTTTCAACTGGATCACCTGCGAGCAAAATTCCCATTTACCCTGAGCCAGGGAGAAAGGCAACGCCTGGCCCTTGCAGCCATTATGGCCCTGGATCCTCCCTTTTTTATTCTTGATGAGCCCACTACAGGCCTTGATCCCCGGCGGAAAGAAGAACTATTTTTTTATTTACAAAAACTTTTAAAAGATAACCGGGGAATCCTTTTGATCAGCCATGACCACGATTTTGCCTGCAACCTTGCCAACCAGATCGGGGAATTGAAAAACGGAAAACTGGAAACCGGGGTGATCAAATGTTAAAACAACTTGATCCCAGAAGTAAGTTTGTTTTGAGTGGGGTCATAGCAACCCTTGCAGTAATATTTAACCATCCCTTTTTCCTTGCACCTATCCTGATCCTTGCCCTTGGCTTGCTTCCTTTTTTTGCCTGCAATCTAATTCAGGTTTTTTCAAGAATGCGGCGGCTTTTGGTAATCCTGGGAGGGCTGGTCATTATCCAGGCCATTTTTTACCCCGGAACCACATACCTTTTTACCATCGGGGAATTTTCCTTTATTAGCCTGGAAGGAATTCTCCAGGGTACGAGCCTGGTTTTACGCCTTTTTATTATCCTTTGCTGTGGCCTTATCCTGGCCAGTTCCCCCCCAGCTGTTTTTGTCCAGGGGCTTGTGGCCTGGTCTTTACCTTATGAACTTGCCTACATGGTTTCCCTTGGCATAAGGTTTCTTCCCCTTTTAAGGGAAGAAGCAAATGATGTTTTCACAGCCCTACAGCTCCGGGGAATTGACCTAAAACGGATGCCCTGGGGCCAACAATTCAAGATTTATAAAAGCCTTTTTTTCCCACTTGTTACCATGGCTATTCTTAGGTCCAAGCAAATTGCCCTTTCCATGGAAGCCAGAGCTTTTAGGGCCTACCCCCGGAGAACCTTCCTTCATTCTTTAAGGCTAAAAAAGATGGATTTTACTGCCATTTTCCTGAGCATTTTCGGAGGGTTTACCCTGATAATTCTCCACCTGAAGGGGTTGATATAATGAAGGTTATTTCTGTAATTGGAGTGAGCGGTTCAGGAAAAACTACAACCGTGGAAAATTTAATTCGCGAGTTTAAACGACGTAGATTTAGTGTTGGTTCGGTTAAGGATATCCACTATGAAAAGTTCTCCATGGAAACTCCCGGGTCCAATACCCATCGTCACCGGGAAGCAGGGGCAGAACTTGTTACCGGTAGAGGCCTTTTTGAAACCAATGTTATCTTCCCCTACCAGCTTTCAATGGAACATATTCTTTCTTTTTACCACCATGATCTTGTAATTATTGAAGGAGATCGTGAATTAAACGTTCCCCAGATCCTTTGTGCCCGCAAAATAGAAGAAATAGAAGAACTGAAAAATTCAAAAACAATTGCCCTGTCAGGACTTGTTTCCTCAGACCAGACCATTGTATTCCCCGATGATTACCCTCCTGTTTTTGATGGAAGAACCCAATACCGGGAACTTGCAGACCTCATTCTGGAAAAGACTCCCCCCCTTCTACCGGATTTTCCAGAAGATTGCTGCCAGCGCTGCGGACGTTCCTGCCGGGAACTTTTAGAGGATATTATCAGGGGAAAAGGAAAAGCCGAGGAATGTATCCTCTGGGATGGAAAGGTTACGTTAAAAATCGGGGGAAGAAATATCCCAATGGTTCCATTTGTCCAGGAAGCTTTATCGGGAATTGTTAAAGGCTATCTAAAAACCCTGGATGGATATCAACCCCATCGGGAAATTCAAATTACAATTTCCCCGGAAGATCAAAGGGAGGAATAATTATGAATTACCCCGAAGAATTAATTTTTACACCAGGACCAACTGGGACTGACAGTAGGGTCCGGGAAACAATGGCAGCTTCCCGGGTAAACCCCGATGCAGATCCTTCCTTCCCGAAATTTTACCAGAAAACAACGGAAAAGCTTGGTAAAATAATCGGGACCAAAAATCCAGTCCTTATCCTGAATGGAGAAGGAATGCTTGGCCTTGAAGCCTCAATCGCCAGCCTTGTGGAACCCGGAGAAAAAGTCCTCTGCCTTGCCAATGGTCCTTTCGGTAAGGGTTTGGCAGATTTCGTTAAAAATTACGGTGGCCAACCTATCCTGGTTGAAAAAAGCTGGCAAAGACCTCTTCAAGTTGAAGATGTTAAAAAAACTCTGGAAGATAATCCTGATATTTCCCTGGCAACCATGGTTCACTGTGAAACCCCCACGGGGCTTTTAAACCCCCTGGAAAAGATCTGTTCTTTCCTTGCCCAAAAAAAGATAATTTCCATTGTTGATTGTGTGGCTTCTCTGGGAGGGGATCCGGTTGAAGCAGATAAAAACGGTATGGATGTGGTTTTGGGAGGTAGCCAAAAAGCTCTATCAGCCCCTCCAGGTTTGTCCTTCCTTTCTCTAAGCGATTTGGCCTGGGAAAAAATCGAAAATAGAAAAGAACCCTACCGGGGGTTCTACCTTAACCTCAAAGTTTGGAAAGATACCTGGTTAAAAAACCAAACTTTCCCCTACACCCAGCCGGCTCCTGATATCGAAGCTCTTTCCGCTGCGTGTGATCTAACGCTAAAAAGCTGGCCATTAGTTCTGGAAAATCACCGAATACTTGCAGAATCAGTCCGGGCAAGTTTACTGGATAACGGTTTTAAACTCTATCCTGAAAGCCACTTTGCAAGTACCGTAACTGCTTTCCTTATTCCGGAAAACATTAACGATTTGGCCTTTAGAAATCATCTCCGGGAAAAATACCTGGTTCAAATTGGGGGTAGTCTCGGACCTCTTGAAGGATCTGTTTGGCGGTTAGGACACATGGGTTACAATTCTGATGCAGGAAGGATTTTCCGGGCCTTAAAAACTCTTGACATGGCCTTTAAAGATTTTAACATTACCACCAACCTTGCTATTTCCTTTGCCCGGGAATTAGATTAAAAAGTTTTTAAAATCTTTCATGCTTTTTTTCTTAACCTATAATCGCCCCTAAGCTCTTAACAATTATTGCCGCCTGGGCAAAATCAACTTTAACTTCCCTCAGGGAAAAGTTGTTAAAATCAACTCCATCAATTATTGCACCTCTTAGATCCAAACCCAGAGTTTTTGCGCCAAAAAATATGGCTCCCTGGAGATTGGCCTTTTTCAGATTAACTTTTTGCATGTTGCAATTGGAAAAATCTGCATTTTCCAGGCCAATCCCACTTAAATCCATCCCTTTAAGGGTAATCCCACCAAAGTTAACATAGGACCAATCTCCTCTTTGAATTTTCGCCCCCAAAAAACTGCTCCCATAAAAATTTGATCCCACCATTTTACAATCAATAAACTCCGCGCTGAAAAAATTGGCCCCATTAAAATCACAGTTTAATAATGCTGTATTTTCAATTTGCGAGGCATTGAAACGGGAATTCCGGAAGTCACATCTGGAAAAAATGCTGTTTTTTATTCTGAATTCTCCCAGGCAAGCCCCCTTAAAAGAACAGTTTGTAAATCTTGCCTGCTCGATTATCCTTTCAGAAAAAGAAAACTCCGAAAAATCTTCATCAAAAAATTCTCCTGTGAAAACCATATTTTCCCTCCCT
>PUKG01000307.1 GCA_003550445.1 Halobacteroidaceae bacterium | reverse complement strand
GTAGAGGAAATTGATGCAATTTCTGCCAGGGGTGGGCTTTTAAAGCCCATCCCCGGCGGAACCTGGGAAGTTAACAAAAAAATGGTTGAAGATTTACAGGCTGGAGTTCAAGGGGAACATGCCAGTAATCTGGCTGGAATTCTCGCTTATCAGATGGGCCAGCAAATAAATGCCCGGGCATTTATTGTTGACCCGGTAATAGTTGATGAGATGGATGAGATTGCCAGATTTTCCGGGATGCCCGAAATTGAACGGAGAAGTATTTTCCATGCCTTAAACCAGAAAGCCGTGGCCCGGGATGTTGCAGAAGAAATGGGAACAGAATATGAAAAAGCAACCTTTATTGTTACCCATATGGGTGGGGGAGTTTCTGTTGGTCTTCACAGAAATGGGAAAGTTGTTGATGTTAATAATGCCCTTGATGGAGAAGGGCCATTTTCTCCTGAACGCTCAGGAGGTCTTCCGGTGGGTGACCTTGTAAAACTCTGTTTTTCGGGAGAACATTCCCAAAATTTTATTAAGAAAAGGATAAAAGGACAGGGAGGAATGGTTGCTTATCTTGGAACAAATGACCTTATTCAGATTGAAAAAGAGATAGAAAATGGGGATAAAAAATCAGAAGAAGTTTTTGCGGCTATGGCCTACCAGATTGCTAAAGAAATTGGTAGTCTTGGCCCTGCCAATTCAGGAAAAATTGACGCAGTAATTTTAACAGGGGGAATGGCCAATTCTCCTCTGCTGGTAAATTTGATTGAAGAAAGAGTGAAATATATTGCCCCAGTAGTTGTAAAACCTGGAGAAAAGGAAATGGAAGCTCTCTGGAAGGGAACCCTCCGGGTTCTGCAGGGTCGTGAAGAACCACAAATTTATAGTTAACTAACGGAAAGGGAAGGAGGACCAGTAGTGCCCAAAGTTGTTTTTGATTCTGAAAGATGTAAGGGGTGTAATCTCTGTCCCCCGGTGTGTCCGGTAAAAATCATAAAAATGAGTGATGGGATTAACAAGAAGGGATATCATCCAGCATATGTGGATGAAATGGATAAGTGTATCGGTTGTGGTTTTTGTTATGAGATCTGTCCAGATACAGTAATTGAAGTTTATAAAGAGGAAGGAGGTAAATGATGACCGATAAAATTTTAATGAAGGGAAATGAAGCAATAGCTGAGGCTGCAATAAAGGCTGGTTGTCGTTTCTTTTTTGGGTACCCGATAACCCCTCAAAATGAACTTCCTGCCTATATGGCCCGAAGACTCCCAATGGAAGATGGGGTCTTTTTACAGGCAGAAAGTGAGGTTGCTGCAATAAACATGGTATACGGAGCGGCAGGAGCCGGGGCGAGGGTTATGACTTCTTCCTCCAGTCCAGGAATTAGCCTTAAACAGGAAGGAATTTCCTACATGGCCGGGTCAGAACTTCCCGGAGTTATTGTTAATATAATTAGGGGAGGACCCGGTTTAGGGGGAATTCAGCCTGCTCAATCCGATTATCTTCAGGCCACAAAAGGTGGGGGTCATGGAGACTACCGCCTTCTGGTTTTGGCTCCCCAATCAGTTCAGGAAGCTGTTGACCTGACTACAGAAGCTTTTGAACTTGCTGATAAATATCGAAATCCTGTAATGATTCTCGGAGACGGTATGATTGGCCAAATGATGGAACCAGTTGAGTTTGGTGAGGAGATTTCTCCCGAGGATCTCCCTAAAAAAGAATGGGCCACTGTTGGCAACAAAGATCGAAAACCCAATATTATTAATTCTTTGAGCCTTCAGGCAGAAAAACTGGAGGAATTAAATATCAGGTTACAGAAGAAATATGAAAAGATGAAGGAAGAAGAGGTTCGGGTAGAAACCTATAAAACCGAAGATGCTGATTACGCAATTGTTGCTTTTGGATCCATGGCCCGAATTGCTCTTAGTGCTATTGAGAGAGCCCGGGAAGAGGGAGTAAAGATCGGATTAATCCGCCCAATTTCCCTGTTCCCCTATCCAGATCAGGTAGTTGGAAAGGTAGCCGAACAGGTCAAATTTATGCTAACTGTGGAGATGAGCTGTGGGCAGATGGTTGAAGATGTCCGTCTTGCTGCCAATGGTCGCTGTCCTGTATATTTCTATGGTCGGAGCGGAGGAGTGGTTCCAACCTCCCAGGAAATTTATGAAAAAATAATGGAACTGGTAAGGGGTGAAAAAGAATGAAAGTTGTTGCTAAAAGACCAGAATCTTTAATGGACAAACCCACTCATTATTGTCCGGGATGTACTCATGGAATTACCCACCGCCTTGTTGCAGAAGTAATGGATGAAATGGGTATCCGGGAAAAAACTGTAGGAGTTGCCCCTGTCGGTTGTGCTGTTTTAGCCTACGAATATTTTGATTGTGATTTCCAGCAGGCTGCCCATGGGCGGGCTCCAGCCGTAGCAACAGGGATTAAAAGGGTTTTGCCAGATAATTTTGTTTTCACCTATCAGGGTGATGGTGACCTGGCTTCAATAGGGACAGCCGAAATCGTTCATGCAGCAATGAGGGGAGAAAATATAACCACCATTTTTATAAACAATGCAATATATGGAATGACTGGGGGACAAATGGCCCCCACAACAATGATTGGGCAAAAAACAACCACATCCCCTTATGGTCGAGATTCTAAATCTGCGGGGAACCCAATTCGGGTTGTTGAGATGCTTTCAACTCTTGAGGGATCTGCATATCTTGCTCGGGTAGGGCTTTTTAATAATAAGGAGATTAAAAAAGCAAAAAAAGCTATCCGAAAAGCCTTTGAAACTCAGAAGGAAGGAAAGGGTTTTTCCCTTGTTGAACTTCTTTCAACCTGTCCTACAAATTGGGGAATGAATCCCAATGAAGCCTTAGATTGGGTAAAAAGTAACATGGTTCCCTATTATCCCCTCGGAGAATATAGAACACCGGAAGGAGGGGATAACAAGTGATGAAAGAGGTTATTATAGCAGGATTTGGCGGCCAGGGTGTTATGCTTATGGGGCAGATCCTGGCAGGAGCGGGAATGATTGAAGGAAAGGAAGTATCCTGGTTACCCTCTTATGGACCGGAAATGCGCGGAGGAACTGCTAACTGCCACGTAATTGTATCCGAGGAAAGAATAGGTTCACCTTTTGTAACCAATCCAGATGTTGTAGTTGCAATGAATCTTCCTTCCATGGATAAGTTTGCTCCCCAGTTAAAAGAAGGGGGCATACTGATAATTAATAGCTCTCTTATTAAAGAGGAACCGGATCGCCAGGATATTAGAGTGATTAAAATCCCTGCCAATGAATTAGCTGGAGAGGTAGGAAGCGATAGGGCAGCTAACATGGTTGCCCTGGGAGCAGTAATTGAAAAAGTAAAAATAGTTGAGGTAGACTCAATTTTGTCCTCTTTGAAAAAAAATTTACCGGAACGCCACCACAAACTAATTCCCCTGAATGAAGAAGCCCTGAAAAAGGGTATGGAGGCTGCACGGGAATAAACAGAGGTGACCCAATGATTGACGAAAAAAGATTGGAGCGGTTTTTTGTTGAGATGGTAAAAATTGATAGCCCCTCGGGACAGGAAAGAGAACTTGCGGATTACGTTATTAAGCATTTGAAAGATCTCGGGTTGGAGGTTTCCGAAGATAAGGCAGGCGAAAAAACAGGGGGCAACGCTGGTAACATTATTGCCTATCTACCAGGGAAAAACAAAGAAGCTCCAACGATTATGTTTACCGCCCATCTTGATAGAGTTGAGCCTGGAAAAAACATCGAGCCAGTTTTAGAAGATGGAGTATTCCGATCAAAAGGTGAAACCATCCTTGCTGCAGACGATATCTCAGGAATTGCACCGATTTTTGAAGCTCTTTATACAATAAAAGAAAACGGTTTAGACCATTATCCTGTGGAGCTTGTTTTTACGGTTTCAGAAGAGGTTGGTTTGTTAGGGGCAAAAAACCTGGAAGACGGTTCTCTTAAAGCAGATTTTGGGTTTGCCTTTGATTCCAATGGCCCTGTAGGAACAATAATAATAAAAGGACCTACGCATAACGGTATTAAAGTTAAGGTAAAAGGAAAAGCAAGTCATGCGGGAGTGAGCCCCGAAGAAGGGATAAATGCTATTAAGGTAGCAAGCTTAGCCCTGGGAAAAATAGAACAGGGAAGAATAGACTCGGAAACCACTTCCAATATCGGGACAATAAAGGGTGGAAAAGCCAGAAATGTTGTTCCCGATGAGGTATCTATGGAAGGAGAAATTCGAAGTCACAATCCAGAGAAATTAGAAAAAGAAACCAGAAAAATGGAAGAAATTTTTCAAAAAGCTGCTGATGAGTTGGGAGCAAAACTGGAATTTGAAGCCGAAAACCTTTATCCTGCATTCGAGTTTTCCCCAGAAGATGAAGCTGTGATTAGATGTAAAAAGGCCCTGGAAAAACTGGGGAAAGAACCCAAATTATTGGCCAGTGGTGGGGGTAGCGATGCTAACATATTTAACGGAAAAGGGATTCCCACCCTTAACCTGGCCACCGGGATGGAAAAAGCTCACTCAACAGATGAGTATGTTCCCTTCTCCGACCTGGCGGATCTCACCAGGCTAATTGTAAATATTCTCCAGGATTAGAAAAGGCTCTTAAATCAGGAAAAGGTGGTTCTAATGAAAAGGGAACGGGAAGAAATTTTTTCCGGAAAACTGCTTAAATTGCAAAGGCTAAAAGGAAAATATGAGGTAATTAAACACCCTGGAGCGGTGGTTATTCTTCCTGTTTTACCGGATAATAAGATTATATTAATCAGACAGTTCCGGCCTGCGGTAAATGAATATATTTTAGAATTACCAGCAGGATTATTAGAACCAAACGAAGAACCTATAGAGTCGGGGAAAAGAGAACTCTTAGAAGAAACCGGTTATAGCTGTAGATCTATTAAACTTATCCAGAAATTTTTTTCCTCCCCAGGATACAGTAACGAAGAGTTATATTTGTTTCAGGCTGAAGGGC
The DNA here is from genome assembly GCA_003550445.1 of Halobacteroidaceae bacterium. GTDB lineage: Bacteria > Bacillota > Halanaerobiia > B1SED10-174 > B1SED10-174 > T1SED10-26. The sequence continues at coordinate 2,140 of PUKG01000307.1, read as the reverse complement.
TTAAAAGTGAAGGGCCTCCCCAGGAAAAAGGCCTGGAAAAAGTAATTATTGGGGAAAAGGAAATTAAAGAAGGGCTGCAGAAAGGGATTTTTAATGATGCAAAAACCATTATAGGGCTTCACTTTTTTCTGCAGGAAATTAACAAGTGTTGAAAAGTTATTGTGACCTGCATGTCCACCTGGGAAGAGCTGCAGGAAAACCGGTAAAGATAACTGCGTCTTCTGAGCTTACCCTCCTTCGGGCAATCGATTATGCTGAACGAGTTAAAGGAATTAATGTTCTTGGAATTGTCGACGCTGCCTGCAGTGGAGTTTTGCAAGAATTAACCGATTTAATTTGTAGTAAGGAATTATCTGAATGTCCGGGTGGGGGTTTTAGGACTCCCGGAGGTCTTCTGATTATTCCCGGTTCAGAGTGGGAAATGGAAATAAACGGAGCCCGGGTTCACTTTCTTGCCTTTTTTCCCGGATTGGGAGAGTTAAAAACATTTCATTCCTTTTTGGGAAAAAGGATAGCGAACGCCGGGCTAAGTACTCAGTTTTTACGTGATGGAATTCACAAAGCCCTGCCCCTGGTAACGGAGTTGGGCGGGCAACTTGCTCTCGCCCATGCCTTTACACCATTTAAAGGATACTTTGGCCAGCTTGATAGCCTGAAAAACCTTGAAGGTTTGGTTGACGAAATTGATTTTATTGAACTTGGCCTTAGTGCGGATAGAAAAATGGCTGATCAAATTTCGGAGTTACATTCCTTCCCTTTTATTGTAGGGTCTGATGCTCACTCGGGGAAAAATATTGGCAGGGAGTACCTGGAAATTGACACGGGTGTAAGGGATTTTGAACACCTTTTCAGGATTGTTTCTTCGGAAGAAAAGTCAATTACCTTTAGGGGTTTTCCCCCTTCTATGGGGAAATACTTTGCAACTCGCTGCCGTTATTGTGGCTTTTTTCCCGGGAAAACGAAGAAAAATATCTGTCCGAGGTGTTCAAAAAACGGACTTGTTCCCGGGGTTTCCAATCGAATTTCCGATTTGTCAGAGGTCAATCATCCCCTTCCCAAGCGTCCCGAATATTTACCTCACCTTCCCCTTCACCTTTTACCAGGCTTTGGTCCCGGGACAATAAATACTCTTTACCAGAACCTAGGAACAGAAATGGAGATTATCCATAACGCTTCCCCGCAAGATTTGGGTGGGTTCCTGGATCGAAAGCGGGTAGAGATGGTTTTGAATTTACGAGAGGGAGATTTAGTAATTGAAAAAGGGGGAGGGGGAAAGTACGGAAAGGTATTATGGCCTGAAGCCTGAAAATTGGCTTTTGGCATAAAATTTGCATTATAATCAAAATAACAAGCAAGGAAAAAAAGGAGGTAGTAATAGCATGCTTATTGGTGTACCTAAGGAAATTAAGGACAAGGAAAATCGAATTGCGATTACCCCTGCTGGAGTCGAAGCACTCACCTCCAGCGGACACGAGGTTCTGGTTCAGAAAGATGGAGGCCTCGGAAGCGGAATCAGTAACGAGGACTTTGAAAAGGCAGGAGCAAAAATGGTTTCCAGGGAAGAAGCCTGGGATACTGAAATGGTTATCAAAGTTAAAGAACCTGAAGCAGAAGAGTACAAATTTTTTAAAGAAGGACAAATATTGTTTACATTCCTGCATCTTGCAGGTGTTCCTAAAGAACTTACCCTGTCCCTGATGGAGAAAAAGGTTGTTGCAATTGCTTATGAAACTGTTGAAGACAAGCAGGGTGGATTGCCACTCCTTAATCCAATGAGTGAAGTTGCAGGACGCCTTGCTCCCCAGATGGGTATCCGTTTCCTGGAAAAGCACCATGGTGGAAAGGGAGTGCTTCTAGGTGGAGTTCCTGGAGTAGGTCCCGCAAAGGTTACCATTATTGGAGGAGGAGCCGTTGGAATTAACTCTGCAAAAATGGCTCTTGGACTTGGTGGTGAAGTAACAATTCTTGATATTAGCCACAAGCAAATGCAATACCTGGATGATATTTTCCGCGGACAGGTAAAAACTGTTATGTCCAACAGTCTTAATATTGCCGAGGCTGTCAAGGATTCTGACCTTGTTATTGGTGGAGTTCTCCTGCCCGGTGCAAAAGCTCCAAGCCTTGTAACTGAAGAAATGGT
>PUKG01000005.1 GCA_003550445.1 Halobacteroidaceae bacterium | reverse complement strand
GGATTGCCTCATTGCGTTTTGATAAAAGGACCAGGCTTTACCAGGAAAAGCTTGCCGCTGCCACTGATTTTACCGTCCGGGAAGAATATATTGAGGATACTTTGTTTGCCCTGGATTATGTAATGAGCCTGGCAGAAATTGACCAGGATCAAATCTACCTTGCCGGGCACAGCCAGGGTGGAATGATCTTGCCCCGAATTGCTGAGGAAGCGGAAAATGTAAAGGGCTTGATCTATCTTGCCGCTCCAGCAAGGGGATTGGAGGATTTGATCTGGGAACAGTACAACTACCTTGCAGAACTGGAGGGGGAGATTTCTCCCGAGATTCAGGCCCAACTTGATATGATTTCCACCCAAGTGGATAATATCAAAGACCCAAATTTAAGTCCGGAGACTCCCGCTGCTCAATTGATGGGAATAGTAGCCTCTTACTGGCTTGACCTGAGAGATTATGATCAACTGGAAACTGTAGAAAGCTTGACTCAGCCGATGCTGTTTATCCAGGGAGGCCGGGATTACCAGGTAACAGAGGAAGACTTTTCAATGTGGAAAGAAGTTCTGGAGGACAGAGAAAATGTCCTTTTCACCTTATTCCCGGATTTAAACCATATTTTCCATTACGGTGAGGGCATGGCGGTTCCCGGTGAATACCTAATTGTTGGGAGCGTGGAATTTGAGGTTATCCAGAGCATTATTGACTGGATTGGGGAACAATAAGAACTGAAATCAGCGGAATTTGAAAACCAATATGATTGAAAAAAGGGCAAAGGTCTTCCTATTATTTATTAAAATTTAGGGAAGGTCTTTGCCCTTAATAAACTAAGGAGGTGAAAAAAATGCAAGTCAGGATTGAAAAAAAACCTGAAATAAAAATAGTAGGGCCCGTTGCAATCACAAAAAGAGCAGATTCTGAAACGATTAAGGGTTTGTGGGAGAGCCTGGAGAAGGCAAAGAAAAATATTTCCTTTAAGACAGAGGATTTTGGGTATGAACTCCATATTGAAATTGAAGAAAATTTCCACTACTGCTTGACAGGGTTAGAAGTTGATGAAATTAAGAATTTACCCCTTAATTGTTTTGCCAAGACAATTCCGTCCGGGGAATATGCAATTTTTGCTTTTGAAATTGCCAGGTGCGGTTTTAAAAATGCTTATGAGAAAATCAATGAGTGGTTGAAAGATAACGTTCCCCCGGGCTCAGAAAACTACAAAAAATTTGAAGCCCAGGTCTACGACCACCGATTTAAAGGAATGGAAAACCCAGAGTCAATAATTGAATTCCGTATTCCTTTGTGAAGACAGCCGGTTTTCTGGTCCTATGGGGCAATTATAAACCCCCTGGACTTTGAGTTTGGCCTTCAGGGGCTTGCAGGTGAAGTTACAAGTCCCGAAATTGATGGGGTGATGGGATAAGGTATTTCCACTCACTGGATAATGGAGCCCTGATCCTTTGTATTGGTTTTGTGGGTATTGCTGCAGGGATTGAAGCAAAAGAAGCACGCCGGGGGCAGAATATTGAGCCGGCTTCCCATACAGCAGGAGAGGTTGATTTCTTCCTTCGCCTGGCCCCGGGAGCCACTTTCCCAACAGAAATTAGAAATCACGGTGAAGCCACACTTGAAGAGGATTCCTGGCTTGCCGAAACTCAAGTGACATTTTAGTTATGGTATGAAGTTAAAAACTGGGCCAAGGATAACGGTTATGAATTTGCTTATCCGGGAAGAGAAGGAAGTTCAGATTTTCTATGAGAAAAGCCCACGGCCAGGAGAAGGGAGCCTGTTACAGAAGTAAGTTTTTATGATTGTGTTTTCTGGACAAATGCTTTGTCTGAATTCCTTGGTTATGAACTTGTTTACACACAAAATGGAGAGGTAGTTAGAAATCCTGGTGAGATTTTTTATGAAGAGGTTGAGGTTAGGGATCGAGGTGGTTTCCGCCTGCCTACCACCCCGGAATGGGAACTTGCTGCAAGTTACAAAGGGAGTGATAGTTCTCATGGTGCAATAGAATTTCCAGAAAACAGTTGAAAATATTGGACATCCGGAAACTATGCAAGTGGAGCCACTGATTATTACCACAATCCGGTAGCTACCGGGGAAGCTGCCTGGTATATCGCGAACAGTGGAGAAAGAACCAGGGCAGTAGGACAGAAACCCCATTTGGGCAACTGGCTGGGTTTGTTTGATATGAGCGGAAATGTAAGCGAATGGGGCTTTACTCCCAATGATGAAAAAAGGGTTTTGCGAGGGGGCAGATTGAATTATTCCAGTCCTCAGCTGGCAGGATTTTCACTTCAGGTTGGTTTTGTCCGGAGCATAGCTCCATCCTATGCTGTCCCTCTTATAGGGTTCAGGGTTGTTAGAACATATCTTTAAAGTCTGCGATTTTTCTCTGGAAGAAAATTTAGCTCCCACTTTATTTACTGGTCTGAAACAAAACTTTCAATCGGTTGAAGGGGGGCTCCTCCGAGAGAAAATTTGAGTTTTGCTGTGTGGATTGCCAGTTTTTCCAGGAATGGATTAAACTAAGGCAACAGGAAAAAAGGAATTTACTATTTTCCAGAAAAAGTAAAGTGGGTATTATAATAAAAAAGGACAGAGATCTTTCAGACCCTTTTCCTCGGTCTATCGATCTCTGTCCTTTTTTTAATTGGGAGGGAAACAACTCATTGTTTATGGGCAACCTCAGGGAGCTTCTTATCAATATATTAATAATTCAAGAGATAGAAAAAAGGAGGTTTTATGGCCTCCTTATTTGTTTTTAGGATGGATTTTATTTAGAGATTAGCTTTTAGATATTTTGGATTATCATGGCCAGAGGAATAAGGGGATTGAATAACTATTTAGGTTAAACCCGGTCCAGAGTGATTAATTAAGGAGAAAAAGAAGTTTCCGATTTTTCACTAAAATCGGAAAATTGATTTAACAAAAAGAAAAAAGACCCGATAAAAATATCAAAAGAGAAAATTTATTTTGGTTATTTAATATGATGGGAAAATGGGTCCAAAGTTCTTGGAAAGGTTTTAACTTGCAACAACAGGAAAAGAGTTTTACTTTATTAAACCCCGGGAACCCGTTGGATGGTTTTCTGAACTTGAAATGAAAAATTAAGGAGGCAAGCTGAAGATGAGTAAAAGGATAATTATTCTGGTTTTAATTATTACGGCGGGAATTTTTTATGGAGGAGGTTGTAACTGGCTTTCCGGTGAAAAAAATGCAAACCTGGAAATAAATATCGAGGGTGAGGGGGAGGTTTTACCTGAAAGCGGCACTTTTGAATTAAACTCTATAGTAGACCTTGAAGTAATACCCGATAGCGGTTGGAAATTTGTTAAATGGGAAGGGAATAATAAAAGTGATGTTATACCAATCCTTGGAGAACCCCGAAAATTTACAATTGTGATGGATAAAGATAAAGAAATTACTGCTGTTTTTGAGCAATTTGAAGATCCCGTAACTTTAAATATTGAGATTGAAGGAGAAGGGGCAGTTCTCCCTGATCAAGAAATCTATGAGCGTTATTCGACTGTCGATCTCACAGTTGAATATGGAATAGGTTGGGTTTTTGATTCCTGGGGTGGGGCCGATTATAACGATGTTATTGTGATAGATGAGGAAGAGGGAGAATACCAGATTGAACTGGATGATGACAAAAACCTAATTGCATTTTTTGAAAGGGTCCCCTTAACCGTTCCCGATAATTTTGCGACCATCCAGGAAGCAATTGACGCCTCTTCCGATGGGGAGGAAATAATTGTTTCGGAGGGGACTTACCAGGAGAATATAAATTTTAATGGTAAAAATGTAATTGTTAGAAGCGAGGATCCCGAAAACCAAAGTGTTGTAGAAAATACTGTAATTGATGGTAACAATCAGGGCAGAGTAGTGACTTTTGAAAATGGGGAAAATTCGGGAGCAAAACTTGTTGGATTTACCATTAAAGGAGGATATTTAACCACAGAAAATGGAGGCGGTATTTATATAACCGAGGGATCATCACCGGTTATTAAGGGAAATATAATCAGGGAAAATTATGCCCGGTATGGAGCCGGGGCATGTATTAGTAAGGGTTCTTCTCCCTCTTTTGAGGATAATTGGTTTTTATTAAATCAGGCCAGCGCCCGTCGGGGCGCAGCTATTTATGTTTATGGTGGATCTTCAGTAAGCATTGCCGGTAATACTTTCGAGGAACATGAAGATTTTGATGGTGTAATAAGAATTGGGAGTGCTTATTCGGACCAATCCTCAGCCAGTATTACCGGGAATACAATAAAAAATAATGAAACCGCCTATGGAGCAGGAGGGATTAAAATAACCGCAGAATCAACAGCCACCATTTCGGGGAATATAATAAGCAGTAATATTGCCGGTGGGGATGAAAATGGAGGGGCAATCACTGTCAGAAGAGATTCAGTGGTGGAGATAACAGAAAATTTTATTTCTAATAATTCCGCAGATCGGCATGGGGCAATAACGGTGTTTCGTAATTCGGAAGCGGAGATAACCGATAATACCATTTCCTACAACCTGGCCGGGAAGGATGGATCCGATAGCGGATCTGGAGGCGGGATCTCGGTAATAACAGATTCCCGGGCTGAGATAACTGGAAATGAAATAAAGTTCAATGAAGCCTGGAATAACAACCACGGCGGCGGGGCAATAATTGTTGCAGCAAATTCTGAGGCTATAATTGATGATAATGATATCTTAGATAACTTTGCCTATCGCCGGGGAGGCGGGATTTACGTTTCCCTTGGAAGTGACTCCTCCCGGGTTGCAATAACCAATAATAGAATTACTGGAAATAACGCTGAGGATCAACAACAGGCCAGAGGGGGAGGGATCGCTTTATTTGGTGGAGTTATGACTGTTTATGGCAATGAAATTAATAACAACTTTGCCCACGAATTTGGCGGGGGCGTTTACATTGATGATGAGGTTCCTGTTTATGGCCGAAATGACGAACCCTGGGAGAGAACTAACTGCCCTCCGGGTTCGGAAAGCCACAATGATTATGAGGGAAATTCACATGGGAATAACCAGTATTATGGAAGTGACGTATTTTTTAATGAAAATAAGTAGTAGGGTGGAAAAAAGTTAAAAAGAAAACAGGCGCTGCAAGGGTTTTTACCTCTGGGAAAATGAAAAACCGGGTTTTATTTAGAAGATAATACCAGAAAAAAGAACTGTTTTTTGCCCGGGAATAACAGGGAAAAAGAAGGCAAGAAAAGGTCCTCCTTAAAAAGTGGGGACCTTTTTCTTGTGATGCTTAGAAAAGGTTCAAATTGGAGTACTCAGTTTTTCTTTTTTATGTTAAAATCTAATTAAAGATTGAGGAATAGGAGGTGATAATATGGAAGTCAGGGTTGAAAAAAGAGAAGAGATTACAATCGTTGGGCCTCTTTCAGTTACAGAAAAAGCCGATTCTGAAACAATCAAAATGTTATGGGAGCACTTAAAATCCTGTGAAAAAGAAATTGAATTTAGGTTGCCCGGGGTTGGATATGAATTACACCTTGAGGAGGAGAGTAAGTTTCATTATTGTTTAACAGGCTTTGAGGTAGAAAAAGTCAGGAGCTTACCCTTAAATTGTTTTGCAAAAACCCTTCCCCAGGGTGATTATGCTGTTTTTTCCATCCAAATTGGGCAAATTGGCTTCTCAGAAGCCTATAAAAACTTAAACAGGTGGCTGGAGGAAAATGCCCCCGAAGGTGCAGAAGCCCATAAAAAATTTGAAATCCAGGTTTACGACAACCGGTTTAAGGGAATGGATAATCCCGAATCAACGATAGATTTTCTAATCCCCCTTTTTTAAAAGAACCCCCCTGGAATTAATTAAAATCTCCTGTTAACTGGATGGGAAAAAGAAAAAGCCTTACCGCTCTGTTTTTGGCCAGCCCTGAAATCGGAAAGAGAAGGTGATTTGTTTTGGAAACAAAGAATTTTTGCCAGAGCTGTGGAACGCCCATGAGGGCAAAAGATGAACTTTTTGCGACAGAGCTTGATGGAAATAAAAGCAAAGATTACTGTAAGTATTGCTACGAAAATGGCTCTTTCACCCGGGATGTAACAGCAGAAGAGATGATTGAAATTTGTATCCCCCATGTGGTTGCGGCAGAACCAGAATTGACTTCAGAAGAAGCCCGGAAATTAATGAAAGGAGTTTTACCCCGTCTGAAAAGGTGGAAAAAAGATTAACCAGAAAAATAATAGAGAAAAGGTTTATAAATCCAGAACTGCCTTGAATTTTGATCAGGGTGTTTTTTTTGTTAACGGGTTTAACCTGAAAAGGGAAAATTTGAAAATTTAAGTTTCCCGGGCTTTCTTTTTCAAAGGAAATAGTCTATATTTAGAGAAAGAAAGAGAAGTGAGGAGAAGAAAAGTTGCGTCTTATGCCAATAGAAAATTCTCGATCTAAAAAAACCTATGATCTTATTATTTTTTAATCAAATTTTAATAATCCCTGAATTGGTTTTGAATTATTTGGTGTTATGATGACCATAGTAAAAAGAAAGGGAGGTTATCATAATGGTTACCTTTGAACAAGTAGAAAAACTTCGTCAAAAAACAAATATTTCTTACGAGGAGGCAAAAAAAGCACTGGAAGAAACCAACGGGGATCTTTTAGAAGCGGTAATTAACCTGGAAAGACAAAACCGAATTCAACCCCCGAAATCAGGTGGATACTATAATTCTAAAGAAGAGACATCCAGGGAGAAAGAAGTTAATTCTAAAGAAAAAACTTCTACCCGGAAAGAAAAAACTACTTTAGGAGAAAATATCACCAGTTTCTTCAAGTGGCTGGGCAACATAATCCATAAAGGCAATATTAATAACTTTGAAGTTATAAAAGATGGCCAGAGGATTATGATGCTACCCCTAACGGCTTTAGCCCTTCTTCTGCTCTTTGCTTTCTGGGTAATAATACCCCTGGTAATAATCGGACTGGTTTTTGGGTACCGGTTTCAGTTTACCGGCCCTGATTTAGAAAGAACCAGCGCAAACCAGGCAATGAGCAAGGTTTCGGACGTAACTTTGAAGGCGGTTGACAGCGTTTTTGATACGGCTGAATACCGTTCTGGGGAATCCAGGAAAAAACAGGGTGAAAAAGATGGAGCAGATTCTGATAATTGAGGATGAAGAAAAACTGGCCCGCTTTGTTGAACTCGAATTGAGTTATGAGGGCTACAAAGTTGAGAAGGCTCTTGAAGGTCGAGAAGGGTTGGCGCTTGCAAAAGCCCAACCCTTTGACCTGATTCTCCTGGATATTAT
>PUKG01000263.1 GCA_003550445.1 Halobacteroidaceae bacterium | reverse complement strand
TCTTTCCGGAAGGTGGATTATTAATGCGTAAAAAAGGGCGGAGCATTAAAACAATCTTAATAACTACATGTGTCCTTGTGGCAGTTCTGCCTCTTTTTGCCGTTGCTTTTTCCGCAATGGATATTATGACCAGCTCCCTGGAGGAGGAAATAACCACAAATAATATGCAGCTTGCTAGGTCCCTTGCGGGGGAAGTGGAAAAATTCCTGGATGAACCTGAAAATATCCTGGGGCAGGTAGGGGATTTATTTTTGAAAGATTCCCTAAATCCGGAACAGTTTGATCTCTACCTGGAAACAGTTACAGAAAACTTCGTTTTTTTTGAAATGATCCAGGTTCTGGATTCAAATGGAAATGTAGAACATATTGCACCCCTTGATCCTGAACTGGTTGGTCTGGATATGAGCCGCCAGCCTTTTTACGAGAAAAGCCTTGAATCTGAAGAAGTTTTCTGGTCAGAAACTTTTATTTCCCCCCAGACTGGCGATCCAACTTTAACCGTAACCAAGCCAATTGAAGAAAAAATGGTTGTGGGTTACCTTAATATTGCAGAGTTAAATAATATAATTGCCCGCCGGGTGGCCATGCCCGACTTCTTTTTCGTTGGGATTACAGATACCCGGGGAACCTTTATCGGCCACACCGATCCCTCCCTTCCCAGGCAGAGGGTAAACGTTTCAGACCTGGAAGTTGTCCAGCAGGGGCTTGCCGGGGATGAAGGGAATTACCGGGGCCCATTTCAAAACCATGATATCCTGGCCAGTGTTGCCCTGACCTCCCAGACCGGATGGCCTGTGGTTGTAACCCGTTTTACCCAGGAGGCTTTTGCCCCTGTGGACAGGATAACAAGGGTCTTCTGGATGTGGGGAATTGCCGGCCTTGGCCTTGCAATTTTCCTCGCCATGGTTAACCTCCGCCAGTTTATGGTGGCTTTTAACACCCTGGCAGAAAAGGTCAAAAAAATTGCGGGGGGAAATTATGAACTGGAGTTAGCCCAGGGTAGCTACAGGGAGTTTAACGACCTTGCGGGTAACATTAAATTAATGTCTGAGTCAATAAGGGCAAGAGAAAGGGCCCTCCGGGAAAGCGAAGATTGGCTTAGTACAACCCTTAACAGCATAGGGGACGCAGTTATAGCCTGTGATGTGGGAGGTTATATTAAATTAATGAACCCGGTGGCAGAAAAACTTACGGGTTGGAGTAACCAAGAGGCCAAAAACCAGCCCATGGAGAAAATTTTCAATATTTATAATGAAAAAACGGGGAATAAGGTTGAAAACCCAATAAAAAGGGTGCTTTCAACCCATGAGATAGTGGGTATTGACCGGCACACAATGCTAATTACAAAGGATGGGCGTGAGCTGCCCATTGATGACAGTGCAGCCCCGATAAAAGATGAACAGGGGAATATTGAAGGAGCGGTACTGGTTTTCCGGGATGTTACCCAGCAAAAAGAAATGGAAGAAGCCCTGAGGGAAAGCAAAACCAAGATTGAGAAACTCCATGATGTTGCCATAAAAATGGAGAGAAGCCAGACAGAAGAAGAGGTTTACAATTTAACAGTGGAGGCTGCCGAGGAAATACTTAATTTTAACATCTGTACACTGGACATTGTTGAAGACGGTTTTTTTGTTCCCAAAGCTACCTCTTCAGGAGTTCCCATCGATGGGTCGGCTACCATGCCCTGCGATAAGGGACTGGGAGGACAGACCTATATGCAGGGAAAAACCTTCCTGGTTGATGATATTCAAAAAGCTCCGGGGGCAACCCCGGTAAAATCCAGGTATCGGTCTGCAATTAGTTTGCCAATCGGAGATCTGGGAATTTTCCAGGTTATTTCCGAAGAAGTCGGTGCTTTTGGACAGGAAGACAAGGACCTGGCGGAGCTTTTAATTTCCCATACAACAGAAGCCTTAAAGCGGATAAAATCCGAGAAAAAAATCCGTTACATTAGTTTTCACGATAACCTGACAAACCTTTATAACCGGGCTTATTTTGAAGAAGAACTTAAACGACTGAATACCAGGCGGCAAATGCCTGTAAGCATTATTATTGGAGATGCCAACGGGCTGAAGCTAACCAATGATGTCTTTGGCCATCAGGAGGGGGACCGCCTCCTCCAGGAAATGGCGAGAATTCTTAAAGAAACCTGCCGAAATGAAGATATTATTGCCCGCTGGGGGGGAGACGAATTCGCAATTTTGCTCCCCGCTACAGACGGAGAAGAAGCAAAAAACATCTGCAGACGGATCCAAAAAGTCTGCCAGGAAAGCGAAAACACTCCAATCCAGCCCAGTATTTCCCTGGGAGTATCCAGCAAAGAAGACCCGGTGGAAGATGTGGGAGAGGTATTGAAAAGGGCAGAAAATGACATGTACAGCAATAAACTTACAGAAAGCCGTAATATCCGGAATTCTATTATTTCTTCTCTGCGGAGAAATCTTGCTTCTCGAACCAACGAAGATGAAACCCACGTCCGCAGGATTCGGGAATTGGCAAATGCCCTCGGGGAAAAGCTTGGATTGAAAAAAGGGTACCTGGAGAAGTTGGAACTCCTTGCCGATATTCATGACATAGGGAAAATTGCGATCCCCGAGGAAATTTTAAAGAAAGAAACTTCTCTTTCCCGGAAAGAGTGGGAAATTGTAAAAAGGCACCCGGAAATTGGCTATCGAATTGCGGAATCTTCCCAGGAATTTTCCCAGGTTGCGGACTTAATTCTTACCCACCACGAAAGGTGGGACGGTAGAGGATATCCCCAGGGCCTTAAAGGAGAGGAGATCCCATTACCCGCAAGGATAATTGCACTTGTAGAAGCCTATGAGGTAATGACCAGCGGGAGGCCATATAAAGAAAAGATGACCAGGGAAGAAGCCCTTGTTGAACTGGAAAACAATTCTGGATCTCAGTTTGACCCGAATTTAGTCAAACTTTTTAAAGAAATTATTGAAGATTAAGGTGAAAACCAGGCGAGGAAAAGGAAGGAGCTTAAGTATGGCCAGAATTAAAATGATTGAAGCACATGAAGCCCGGGGGAAAATGGCCCGAATTTATGAAAAATTCGGAGGAAAGCTCCCCAATATTTTAAAAATCCATTCCCTTAACCCCGGGTCTTTGGAAAACCACCTGGATTACTACCGGACAATAATGTTCGGCAGCTCACCCCTTTCCAGGAGCCTGAGGGAGATGATTGCAACGGTGGTTTCTGCAGAAAATTCCTGCCACTACTGAATAAAACACCACGGAGCGGCGCTCCAAAGGCTCATTAAAGACGAAGAACTGGTTGACAAAATAATAAAGGATTACAAGAAAGCGGGACTCCCGGAGAAAACTACAGCCGTTCTTGATTTTTCCATCAAATTAACCCGTAATCCCGAACAGGTTTCCAATGATGATACTGACGAATTAAAAAACCTTGGTTTTTCTGACCGGGAAATCCTTGATATCTGCCAGGTCACGGCCTATTTTAATTTTGTCAACAGGATGGCTGACGGCCTTGGGGTAGAGTTAGAAGAAGAGCAATAAAAAATTTGATTTCTCCTAATTTGATGGTATAATATAAAAAGAAAATTGAATATTGAAGTCTTCGGGGCAAGGTGAGAGGGGAACCCCTCAATTCCTGACCGGCGGTGAAAAAAGCCCGCGAGCTCCTCCTGGGAGTTGATCTGGTGAGAATCCAGAGCCGACAGTATAGTCTGGAAGGGAGAAGACATTTTTTGTCTGTTTTTTGGACAAAAATTTTCGTATATTTTATTAAGCCCCGAGTTTTTGGGGCTTATTTTTTTTATTAGATACCGGGAGGCGAGAAAAATCCAAAAATTTATCCAGAGAGCACTTGTATTGGCCGAAAGGGGAAAAGGGGCAGTTGCGCCTAACCCCCTTGTTGGAGCGGTGGTTGTAAGGGAAGGGAAAATAATTGGGGAAGGGTGGCATAGAAAATATGGAGGTCCCCATGCGGAAATAGATGCACTAAATAAAGCAGGAGAAAGCAGGGGAGCAACCCTTTACGTTAATCTTGAACCTTGTTCTCATCAAGGCAAAACCCCTCCCTGCACGGACAAAATTATTAAAGCCGGGATAAACAGGGTTGTTTGTTCCATGGTCGACCCTAATCCAAAAATTGCGGGCCGGGGTATTGTTCAGCTGCGGCAAGCAGGTATTGAAGTGGAAGTGGGTGTTATGGAAGAAGAAGCTCGTCTCCTTAACGAGGCCTTTTTTAAATATATCCAGGGGCAAAAACCTTTTGTTTCCCTGAAACTTGCCTTAAGCCTGGATGGTAAAATTGCAGCCGAGGATGGTTCTTCCAATTGGATTACCGGACCTGAAGCCCGGGAAGAAGTTCACAGGCTGCGGGAAAAGCACCAGGGGATTATGGTTGGCAGCGGAACGGTCCTTGCAGACGATCCCCGACTTAACTGCCGCTTGGATGAAAGCTCTTATCAACCTTTAAAAATAGTCATTGATAGGGGGAACCGAATTTCAGGGGAAAGAAAAATCTGGGAGCAGGGAGAAACCTGGGTTTTTTCTTCGGGAAAAAAATTTCAATTAAAGCCTCCCCACAGGCTTTTTCAAGTTAAAAAAAATGAAGCCCCTGAGGAAATCCTTTACAGGTTGGGAAAGGAAAAAATAAGCAGCATTCTTCTTGAGGGCGGAGGAGAACTGGCAGGGGATTTTATTTCCCGGGGTTTAGTTGACAAGTTTTTTCTTTTCTTCGCTCCAAAAATCCTTGGAGGAAAAGGCCGGGGTTTCACGGATAAAATTAATCCTGTAAATATAAGCGAAGCTCTAAAGTTAAAACTTTTTTCCCATAGAAGGTTTGGGGAAGATATAATGGGGGTTTATTACCCGGAGGAGGGGGAAAATGTTCACAGGGATAATTGAAGAGAAAGGGATTTTGCAGGATATTAAGAAAAAGGAAGACCATCTCCGTTTGAAGGTAGAAGCGAAAAGGGTTATTAAAGAAACCAGGTTAGGAGAAAGCATAGCCGTTAACGGGGTTTGCCTGACAGTAACTGATCTGGAAGAAAATTATTTTTACGCCGATGTAATGCCTGCAACTTTTCAGCGGACCAATCTTTCCAGGCTTAACAGAGGAGAAAGGGTTAATTTAGAAAGAGCCCTGACCTTAAAAGCCCGCCTGGGAGGTCATATCGTCCAGGGGCACGTGGACGAAGTTGGTGTTGTGGAAGATGTTAAGAAAAAGGGAAATGCCTGGGAAATATATGTAAGATGCTCGGAGGAATTTCTGGATTATACGGTAGAACGAGGATCTGTGGCTGTAGATGGGATCAGCCTTACTGTTGCCGGTTTGGGGGATAATTATTTCATGGTAGGAATTATTCCCCATACACATGCTGAAACAACTCTTGAGGTTGTCAGGCCCGGGACCCATGTAAACCTGGAGAGTGATATTCTTGCTCGCTACGTCCAGAGGTTTTTGGAAAGAAAGAAAAAGGGAAAACTAGACCTGGAGAAATTATTGGAAAATGGTTTTTAAGGGAGGAAAGACTGATATGCTTGTCAGTATAGAAGAAGGAATTGAAGAGATAAAAAGAGGAAAAATGTTGGTGGTTGTAGATGACGAGGACCGGGAGAATGAAGGAGATCTGGTAATGGCTGGGGATCTGGTAACTCCAGAAGACATTAATTTTATGGTTACCCATGGTCGGGGTATGGTTTGTGCGCCCCTTACCGGGACAAGGGCTCGAGAATTAAACCTGGAGTTAATGACCCCTCAGAATACCGAAACAATGAATACTGCTTTCACCGTTACCGTTGATGCCCAAAGGGGAACAACCACGGGAATTTCTGCCCATGACAGGGCCGAAACAATCAAAGCCCTGGTAAACGAGGAAACAAAACCGGAGGACCTGGCGAGGCCTGGCCACATTTTCCCCCTCATTGCCCGGGAAGGAGGGGTTTTGAAAAGGGCGGGGCATACGGAAGCGGCAGTTGACCTGGCCAAACTGGCCGGAAGAGCCCCGGTAGGAGTAATTTGCGAAATAATGAACCCTGACGGGACAATGGCCAGGCTACCTCAACTGGAAGAATTCTGTTCCCGACACAATTTAAAAATGGTTACCATTGCCGCTTTAATTGAATACCTCCGGAGGAGAAGAGAGCTGGTTAAAAGGGAAGGTGAAGCCAATCTTCCAACTGCTTTCGGAGAGTTCAAGGCTATAGCTTACCGGGAAATTTATAATGATCAGACTCACCTGGCCCTTGTTTATGGTGAGATCAAGGAAGAAATGCTGGTCCGGGTCCATTCAGAGTGTTTGACAGGAGATGTTTTTTCTTCTCAGCGGTGTGATTGCCAGACCCAGCTTCACAAAGCAATGGAAATGATAGCCAAAGAAGGTTCGGGAATTTTGCTATATATGAGGCAGGAAGGCCGGGGAATAGGGCTGGCCAATAAAATAAAAGCATATAGCTTACAGGAAAAAGGCATGGATACTGTCGAGGCTAATTTGAAGCTTGGTTTCAAGGCTGATCTCAGGGATTATGGTGCGGGGGCGCAGATCCTAAAAGACCTGGGAGTGGAAAAACTAAAACTGATTACAAACAATCCCCAGAAAATTGTTGGGTTAAAAGGTTACGGTCTTTCAATAACGGAGAGAGTTCCCATTGATGTTGAACCAGGTAAGGATAACATTTGTTACCTGGAAACAAAGGCAGAAAAAATGGGCCACCTACTACAGGGAATTACAGGAGGGAAAAATATTGAAAATTTATGAAGGAAACCTTACAGGAAAGGGAATTAATGTTGGGATAGTGGTCAGCCGTTTCAACGAATTTTTTTCCAGCAAACTTCTAAGCGGTGCCCTGGATTCTTTGAAAAGGCATGGGGTTGACGAAAAGAACATCCAGGTTTGCTGGGTTCCGGGAGGATTTGAAATTCCCCTTGCGGCCCAAAAGATGGCCGCAAAGGAAGAAATCCAGGGAGTTATCTGCCTGGGAGCAATTATCCGGGGCAGTACACCTCATTTTGATTTTGTCAGTAATGAAGTGGCGAAGGGCATAGCCCGAGTGGGGCTTGATTCAGGGAAACCGGTAGTTTTTGGCGTAATAACCACAGATTCAATTGAGCAGGCCGTGGAAAGGTCTGGAAGCAAAGCAGGAAACAAGGGCTGGGAAGCAGCGATGACTGCACTGGAAATGATAAACTTACAAAAAGAGTTTTAAAAAATAAATCCTCCGCCAGTGGGCGGGGGATTTTTTTATTTAGCAAGAAAATATTTTTGCCGGGGAAAGAAATCCAGGAAGGAATTTTTACTCGGTTGTATAAGTTTTTATTTAGTATATGGAGGTGATTGTGTGGTAAAAAATAATCTGGAAGATGCCCAGTT
>PUKG01000256.1 GCA_003550445.1 Halobacteroidaceae bacterium | reverse complement strand
TGTTAAACAAAATGGGGAAAATTTTAATTCTTTTAACTCTTATTCTGGCTTTGAACATAACTGCTGAAGCTAGCATTAAGGTTGATCCTTCTCGTATTATTCTTCATCTGGAACCCGGAGAGAGAAAAACTGGGACCATTCAGATTTATAATAATTCCCACCGCGAGCTTGACCTAATTGCAAACCTTTATGATTGGGATCTTGACGAGATGGACAACCTGGTCGATTATGAAAGTGGAACTCTAGATCATAGTCTTGATGGCCTTGTTCGCTTTAATCCCAGGCAGTTTACCCTTGAGCCTGGAGAAACTCAACTGGTCCGGTTTACGATTTCTTTTCCCGAGGAAGAGGACCCCTTTGAACGCAGAGGGATAATATTTTTTGAACATGAAGACCCTTTTGAAGATGAGGAAGTAGTGGGGGCTAAGGTCCGGACCATGATCGGTACTACAATTTATGCAATGCCAGAAGCTTATGAGATTTCACTTTATTATTTTGAGGGACTGATTCATGAAGATTCAGAGGGGACTTTTTGGGGGGCGCTCCTTCTGGGTAACGATTCCCAGGTTCATACCAGAATGAACATTGATTACCGGGTAGTTGATGACCGGGGCGCGGTAATTGAAGAAGGCCGTTCAGAAGAAAGAGTAATGCTTCCCCAGGATGTTCGCGGAATTTATTTTCCCCTGGAAGAAGAATTTAACCCTGGGGATTACCAGCTTTTATTTGATATTAACTTGATTGGAATTGATTATTCAATTTCTGAGACAATTGATTTTGAAATTGAGTGATAAAAATGAAACTAATTTTCCCGAAACACCTCAAAAGAAAAATAAATAGGACCTTAATGTTCCGGTTTCTCCCCGTTTTTCTATTCTTAATTATGGCAATTAGCCATGTCCAGGCAGAGGAAACTGAGGAAACAAGTATAGTTTTCCTAGAGATCAAAAACAATAACCATATATTTTATTCAGATGAACTTTTTGAAATAATCGACCTTTTTGATTATATTCTTATTCCAGTTAATCGCCTTTCTTCTCACCTGGAATTAAGCATAAATTTTAATATAGATGAAAAAATTTTACTTTTAACCCACGAACCTTCTGGAAAAACTGGGAAAATTAGTTTTACTAACGGCAACTATTCCGATTTGCCAGAAATCGAGCATAAAACCCCAGTTTTGCAGGAGGGCGAATTTTTTATCGCACCGGAATTTCTGGAATTTTTAACGGGAAAGGAATTTGAGTGGAACATCCGGCGACAGGAACTATATATCCATGTTGATTGGGAAATACCCGAAACGGGAGAAGAAATTGAGGAACAAGATCAAAAACCTCAGGAATTTCAAACATTAGATCTTTCTCCAACCCATTATGGGAAGGATGTATCCCTTGGTTCAATCCATTATGGTATTTCCGGGGAAGGACGCTGGGATAGAGAAGGGGACTTCAGTGCTTTTACAGATAAGAACGTTTTTGTACATGGAAGATACAATGACTGGGCCCTGTCTCTTGGAGTTTCTTCAAGATTTATCTTTTCAGAACCCACCTGGGATACTGAAGTTTCCCTTCCTTTAATCAGGGCTTCTATGATTGATAATCACAGGATTGTTTTAGGAGATTCCCGGGTAACCTTTCCCAATACCATAGGAAGCAAAAATCTTAGAGGAATAATTTATAGTAAACCGCCTTATTTAACCAATAAGACCAGTTCACGTTTCCTGGTGAAGGGAGAGGCAAAAAAGAATGAATGGGTTTATCTTTATGTAAACCAGGAAAAGTTCGGGAAAAAATACATGGAAGAGGATGGAGAATTTTCTTTTAAAAACGTTCCTCTCCGAGAGAAAAGAACAAACTTAATTCATATTCTTAGAGAAAAACCGGATGGGGAAATTATTGAAAAAACAAAAGAATTAGCCGGGCATAGACGAATACTTGAAGAGGGTATCAATGAAGTAAAATTTGCTGCAGGAGCTTATAAAGGAACCAACGACGCGGATTTCCAGGGAAGATTAACAGGTCTCCGGTTTTACCGCGCTATAAATAATTGGAGTTCCTTTAACCTTGAACTCCTGGGACGAGAAGTTCAAGAGTCTGAAGGTTGGCAACCATTTGAAGTTGGAGGAAAAGCCGGCCTTTCAATCAGACCAATAAAAAATTTAATAATAACCAGCGACTTTCTTTTTGGAGGAGAACTAAAAAAACTTAGGGGAGGCTTTTCGGGAAAGGCTACCTATACCTTTCCCCGGGGGGTTTTACAATCAGGTTATAGTTATATTCCGCAAAAAGCCAGTCAATTATCTAAAAAGAACCCCGGCCAAAAGTTGCAAATTTCGGGGGAATATGATTTCTCTCAAAAATGGAGTTCATTTTTCCGTGGAAGTTTAAACCGTTCGATTGAAGATATGCAGTTCTATTCAACCTTAAGAGGCAACCTGGGAGTGATTTACCGGGACAGATGGGAGGGAACTAATTCACTTACTGGAATTTTGGGAAAAGGCGAAAAGGACGTTGATATAGGATTTGATGAACTTGTAAGAGCTGAATTCAATGAAATAGGAGCAGAATTAGGAAGACGGCGAAGAACTTCTACTTATGAATCCAGAACAAATCTAAGATATGTGAGTTCGGATCTTGATTTGGTTGAAGATTCAACCTTAACCGAACAACGGCTAGATTTAAATAACAGTTTTTCCGGTAGGGTAGGGGCAAATACACGGATATATAACAACCTTGATTTTTCCATGCTCTGGCTTGAAAAAGATTTAGTTCAGGGTGAAGCTGAAATTAACGCAGGCTTCCGGTGGACTCCCAATTTGCAAACCTTTATCCAGGGAACTGGAACAACCCAGATCCAAACCGACCCCGAGAACCCAGAAAACTTAAACATTGGAGAATCAACTGCGGGAGTAGCCTTCCGGAGGTTTTTCCCAGCTGGTTCCTCCTTTGGGTTAAAGGGTAGTTATAATATGTTACATTATCTTAATGATTCTTATTTTTCCCTTGGTTTTGACCTTGCTCATGATTGGGGCGATGATAAATATTCCTTCAACCTGAACTTTGAAACCAATTCTCCCGTGGATAGGAGAGAAACTTTCCAATTCTCAGCAGGGGTTGGTTTTAGCTGGAAACTACCCTCCCAAGCAAAAATCGAGTTAAAAGGTCAGAGAATATATCCAAATCTCTTTGAAGAAAAACCGGATCATTCCATTTCAATTTCCTATAATCATGCTCTGGGATTTGCCGATGGAGAAATATTTGGAAAAAGTTATTCCCGGAGAAATACCCATGAACCAACGGTAACCGGGATTGTGTTTTTGGACAAAAATCAAACAGGTGATTATAGTGAAGGCGACCCAGTTCTAACCGATATCCCCATGGCTCTTGGGGGGAGAAGAGAAAGGACAGATGAAACAGGTCAGTTTAAATTTGAAAGGGTTAGACCGGGAGTTTACCCTCTGCATTTCGATATGAGTTCTCTTGAAGCCGACTATTCAGTTATTACAGAAGAAAAAATAGTTGAAATTCGGGAAAATGAAAACCTGTTTTTTTATTTTGGTTTAACATTAAATGGTTCTATTTCTGGAAAAGTTTTTCTGGATAGAAACGCTTCCGGAACATTTGATGAAGGGGATGAACCCCTGCAATGGATATCACTGGTATTAAACTCCGGGGAAAAAACTGTATTCACTCGAAGTGACGGCTCCTTTTATTTGGAGAATATTCCACTAGGAAAACACGAAATTAAGGTTTCAAATGAAGACCTTCCCCCAAATACTGGCTTAGTTGAAGACAAAATCATTGTTGAAATCACAAGAGAAAAATTAGAAAAGGGGGAAATTTTAATCCCGGTTCGATATGGGTTAAATAATTAACAATTTTTCCTTATGTTGCTTTCCCTAACCCCATCCCTCATAGATATACCCTGCTCTATTTTGCAGGGTATATCGCTTTTTTATTCTTTTTGACTCGAAGCAGATAATTGTGATAAGATAATTTTGGGTTGATAATACTTTAATCCCAAGAATTCCGGTTTTTTACCCAAAAAATTTCTCAATAAAATAATCCCTATATGATTGGAGTTGGTGGAAATGGCCAAGGAAACTTTAATAACCGCCTGCCCTAGAGATTGTCAGGATTGCTGTTCTTTGGAAGTAGAAGTTCAGGATGGGAAAATAATTAGAGTTGATGGGGATAAAAACCACCCCATCACCCAGGGATTTGCCTGCCCTAGAGGGAGAGCCTACCCCGAATTAATTTATCATTCGGATCGAATCTTAAAACCTTTGAGGAAAAAAGAAGGCGAATGGGAAGAAATTTCCTGGCAGGAAGCCATGGACCTAATAGAAGAAAAACTCCGGAAATACATGAATGCTTATGGTCCAGAATCCATTTTCCAATATCACTACAGCGGTTCAGAATCAATTACAAAAAAAATTACTATTCGACTTTTTGACCGACTTGGAACTACTGGAGTTAGTGGAGATCTATGCATGCAGGCAGGGGTTTCTGCCCAGCAATATGATTTTGGCGGACTGGAACAAAGTGATCTTGAGGACCTTGTCAATGCCGGGGGATGTGTTGTGTGGGGAAGAAATGTCAAAGTAACCCACCCCCATGCCCTTCCTTTTATTAGAGAAGGGAGGGGGAAAGGGATGAAACTGGCCACTATAAACCCCCTTTCCACAGGTATTGAGGACAATTCCGATTTAATTATCAGGCCCAAACCCGGAACAGATGCTGCCCTTGCTTTAGGTGCTGCCAATTACCTGATCCAGAAAAACCTGATTGACCAGGATTTCATATTTGAGCATGTTTATGGTTTTCCTGCATTCAGGGATGCCGTTGAGGAATTTACCCTGGAAAAAACCAGCGAAATTACCGGAGTTGACCAGGATAAAATTGTTGAACTGGCCTTGTTCTTTAAAAATAATTCTCCCGTAACTACCCTTTTAGGTTATGGATTAACAAGATACAGAGGTGGAGGCAACATTATCCGGGCCATTGACGCTTTGTCCGCAATTACCGGGAACATTGGGAAACCGGGCGCAGGAGTATCCTACTGCTCAGACCGGTTCTGGTTTCTTAGCAAACATCTCCAGGGAGAAACCAATCCCTATCGTCGTTACCTGGATATGGCTGATCTTGCCCGGGGAATTTTGGAAGCAGACAATCCACCAATAAAAATGGGTTTTATTAATGCCGCAAACCCTGTCGTTAATGTTCCCGATACTGAAGAAATGAAAAAAGCCCTTCAGAGCCTTGATTTTCTTGTTGTCGTTGACCTATTTCTCACCGATACCGCCAAGGAAGCTGATCTGGTCCTCCCCTGTACTTCCTTTTTCGAGGAGGAGGGGGTAAGGGTTAGTTCCTGGAGTCCCTGGGTTTATTACTGCCCGAAAATTATAGATTCCCCCGGCGAGGTAAAATCAGACGAGGAGATAATGATTGAGCTCGCTCAAAGGCTCGGGGTTAAAGATTTCCCCTGGCTTAACAGAAATGAACTGATTGAATGGGCAACAGAGCCTTTAGAAAAACTGGGAGTTACCCTGGATCAACTAAGGGAAAAAGGGCACACCTTACCCCCAGAACATAAAAGTGTTGCCTGGGAAGGGCTAAAATTTAAAACCCCCTCCCGGCGAATTGAACTTTTTTCCCATAAGGCAAAAGAAGAAGGCAATAGTCCAATAGCTACCTACCTTGCGCCTTTAGCGGAAAATTACGATTTTCCTTACCAATTAATTTCTGCCCATTCCCAGTACCGTATTCATTCCCAATTCCAGGTTACTCCTTATATTGCAAAACTGAACCCCGAACCCAGGGTTATTATTAATCCCGAGATTGCCCTGGCCAAAGGCCTGGAAGAAGAGGACCTGGCAACAATATTTAACGACCGGGGCCAGATGACCGCTCGGGTTAAAATTGACAACCGGATCCGCCCCGGAGTTATCCAGGTTGAATCCGGTTGGAATGTTGGAAGCGGGGGCTGTGTTAATTCCCTTCTCCAGACCCAAAAAACAGAAATGGGCGATTGCGGGGCCCTTTACGATGTAAAGGCAGATATTCAGAAAAAAGAATAGAATTAAAAAACCCCTGGTTCCGAATTAATCCTCGGTCAGGGGTTTTTGTTTTAATATTTCCTTAAAAGACTAATAAGTTTCCCCAGAATGGTTACTTCTCGGGTGTATATTGGTTCCATAGAAGAATTTTCTGGTTGCAAACGGAAAGCGTCTTTTTCTTTGTAAAACCTTTTTAAAGTAGCTTCGTCACCCATCAAAGCTGCGACAATATCACCATTTTCTGCACTTTGTTGTTTCCTAATTATGGCCAGGTCACCATCGTAAATTCCAGCTTCAATCATACTGTCTCCCTGAACCCGGAGAACAAAGTGTTCACCCCCTCCGGTAATTAAATCCATGGGGAGGGGAATAGTGTCTTCAATATTTTCCTGGGCCAGAATTGGTTGGCCGGCGGTAATGCTCCCAACAAGGGGAACATGAGCTATGTCTTGTTGTTCGTAAATTTTTTCTTCCTGGGTGGGGTAATCCTCTTTAATCAGGCCTATGGTCCTGGGTTGGGCGGGATTTTTTTGAATGTAACCAAATTTTTGAAGCCTCTCTAAATGATTGTGAACTGTCGAGGGAGATCTTAGCCCTACCGCTTTTCCAATTTCCCGGACAGAAGGGGGATAGCCTTTTTCTTTAATATTTTTACGAATGAATTCGAGGATTTCAACCTGGCGGGGACCAAGCTTCTTTTTGCTGGTTTTTTTATCCAACGCGGGCACCTCCTTTTCCCATATTATACCACAATGAAGTTTTTTATGCAAACCTTTGTTCCAAAAACATTTGTTTGGCTCTAAAATCTGATTAAAAAATAAGGATTTTTTCAAATTTCTCCTATTACCCTTCTGGTTTTTATTTCTAAGGCAAAGTCTATGTTTAGGTGTAAAACCATTGCCAGTGACCTCCAAGGCCCTTAAAACGGCTCTGAAGAGGTCATTTTCTTGCCTGCTTATTTTAATTTCCCCAAACAAAAAAACTGTTTTAAAATGAAAAATTAAATTAATTTGTGCAAAGGGAGGAAAAAAAACAAAACAATTGTTCTAAAAACACTTGTTCTTCGAACAAATGTATGGTATAATAAAAAAACCAAACGAACTTAACGAGGAGAAAAATAAGGAGGGGATCAAATGCGTTGGCGTTATCCATTATTTGTTCTGATCCTGGCCCTGATTTTTATAGCCCTTTTTTCTTTCTTCGCCCACAGCGAAGAGCCCACAACTATTGCTACAGTTACCGTAAGGTCAGGTGATACACTCTGGAGTCTGGCCAGGGAGCATGGGGACCCTAATTCAGACCCACGAAATAC